>NZ_JBHYMK010000009.1:0-170400 GCF_042743065.1 Streptomyces sp. NPDC058872 | reverse complement strand
CGCGAGCGCGCAGTCTCCTCCTCCACGACACCGACCACCACGATCCGGCCGGGAAAGTCGGCCATGCCGGCCGCCGCGCAGATCATCGCCGCGAGCGGGCCCTTCGCGTCGACCGCGCCGCGGCCGTAGAGCCGGCCGTCCTCGGAACGGACCGGAACCCGGCCCGAAACGGTGTCCATGTGCCCGAGAAGCATCAGGGTCGGGCCCCCACCGCGACCGATCTCACCGATCACATTGCCGACACCGTCGATATGCGCCCGAAAACCCAGATCCGTCATCGCCTGGACCAGATAATCGCCCAGCGCACGCTCGTGATAAGACGGAGAAGGAATCTCCAACATCGCGCGGAGCAAACCCGCCGCATACGTCTCGGTGACATTGCCCGACGAAGTGAACGCCCAGTTCATCGCTGCGCCCGTTCCCGTAGAAAGCCGACGATGTGGTCCGCGACATCAACCCGGTCGCCGAGTGCGGACTGAAAACCGGTGAACTCCACCCGGTGGTTGACCTCCAAGACCAGCAGCCGGCCCTCACGGTCCTCGATCAGGTCCACACCACAGATGTCGGCACCCACTGCCGCGGCGGCATCGTGAGCGAGCCTGTCGATCTCCGGGCTCACCTCACACGGCCGAACCTGCCCGCCCAGCGCCACATTCGTCCGCAACGACGCACCCTGCCGGTAGACGGCACCCACCACCCGGCCACCGACCACCACCACCCGGATATCCCGACCCGGCTTGTCGATCAACTCCTGCACATACCCCAGATGCGACTGCGGACCCGGCAACGCACCGGCGTACTCCAGCACACCCTCCGCCGCCTCACGATCACGCAAACCCACGATCAGACGGCCCCACGAACCAACCAACGGCTTGATCAACGCCGGATAGCCGATCTCGTCCAGAGCATCCAACGTGGCCTGCGGCGTCAAACCCAACGCCGTACGCGGCACGGGAAGCCCCGCAGCCCCCAACGCCACCGTCGTACGCCACTTGTCACCACACACCTCGGTCGCATCCGCACTGTTGACCACATCGGCCCCCGCCACCGACCAACAACGCGCCGCATACGCCGCACGCACCTGACCGATCTCACGGTTCAGCACCACACCCCGGGAAACACCACCCCGACCCGCCACAAACCACTCACGCCGCGTGTCGACATGCTCGAAACGAACCCCACGCCGATCAAATGCGTCGAACAACCTCTTCTCATCCGCACCGACCCTGCTGGCAAGCACCGCGATCTCACAGCCACCCGCGCGCTCTGGCGTCGCAGACACGTGACCTCCGTAATAGGACCACCAACCAACCCCGGACGGCACAACCCACCCGCCACATGGAAAACGAAACTACGACCACCCCCACACCCCCAACATCCGCAACAAGCTCATCCACAACGACACACCCCGCTGACCCCCCACCCCACGATTACAACCCCTGATTACCCGGCTCCATCTGCGGCTCTCTGCCCTCGGCCCCGCGGGTCCGTGCGTTTTTCACAGGGAAAAAGGGGGAGCGAATTCGCATCGATCGCCGGATGCCTGGTGATCTGCCGGAACCGACGACACCGCCGCCGGTGGACCGCGGTCCACCGGCCGCCTGTCCGACCGGGTTCGCGAGCAGCACGAGGCCGCAAACCCCGCTCGCATATGGAGACAGCCCTGCCCTCGCGCCGCCTGTTCGGTGCGAGGACAGGACTGTCTCCGGGGCGTTCGCGGGAGTTGGGGCGCGGCGAGGGGTGAGAGGGCTGGACAACGACGAAGGCCCTGGTCTCTGACCAGGGCCTTCCTTAAAGAGCGGATGACGGGAATCGAACCCGCGCCATAAGCTTGGGAATCATGTGGCACTTGGACGTGTAAAGGGCATCTGAACTGCGGGAACTCTGGTTCGCGGGCGGTTTTCTGTCGTCGCTCGGGGGGCCCTTGTTGTCCGTTGTTCGCCGCCTCTGCCGGCACGCTGTGGCACGGCCCCTCGGCCGTACGGCCCCAGCGGTCGGACCGTTCCGGCCCGTTGCTTCGGAGTCGTGTCGTTCAGGCTGATGCGAGGACCGGGCGGGCCTCGACGGTCTCCAGGGGGGTGGGTTCCTGGCCGGTTCGAGGGCTTCCGGACGGTCGGCGACCTCGACGATGAACCAGCCGTCGAGGGTCTCCTCGCCGGTGTGCGCGGGCCCTTCGGCCGCCGTCGACGTCCCGTCGGCGGCGGTGCGCGCCGTCGCGGGTGCGGTGTGCTCGGTTCCAGGGCCTCGCCGCCGACCAGTTTCCCGGTCGCGACGAGGCCGGTATGCCGTGACTGGGCACGGCGGCGGCCCTACAACTTGCTCATCTTGGCGTACGGACTGAGGATCCGCTCTTGCGTCGAGCCGAAATCCACGACAGTCGCGATCCCGCCCTCGACGCCGATGACCCGGCCGAGGCCGTACACGTCGTGCGTGACCTGGTCGCCTACGGCGAACTGCTTGGGAGGCAGCGTGACCGGGGCCTTGAAGGGGCTGGTGGGCAAATAGCGCTTCGGTGCACTGGGCTTTGTCATTGCCGCCAGTATGCGCCCCGCGCGCATCTGTTCGCTGCGGCCGTGCACGCCCGCAGTGCGGGACCACCGAGGAGGGGCTCGACGAAGACAACAGCTCCAGGTCGCTGACCGGCGGTTTTGGAGTTTCGGTACGGTACGGGCCAGGTGCGGCTGGAGGAGAGCGATCCGGAGGCCGCCGAGGCCATTCCGCGCCCCTCGTACCCGGTGGCGGCCGAGGCGTCCGCGGCTCTGTCCGAAGAGGTGACGCCGACCGGACTCCCGCCCCGGATCGACGACGTGCCCCCGCCCGTCTCCCGGCCCGCCCGGTCTCGGCGGGTTTCCGACGCCGGTGCGGACAGCGATGTGGGGGCCGTCTGACGGACGGGGCGGGCCGTACGCCGTCGTGGACGGTCCTCGACACCCCCCGGCCACGACGACTGGTCGACCCCACCGTGTCCTTCGGCGCTGCTCACATGTCCCTGGGCCACGCGGCGCTGATACCGAAGGGGCCTCGCCCGCGCATGCGTGCGTGGTTCTCCTTCGGAACCCGGCGGAATCGACGACGGGCGACCCCCGCCTCAGTCCGAGTCCGGTGGCGGGGCTGATTCCGCGGCGCGGCGGTACTCGGCGTTGATGCGCTGGGCTTCTTCGAGTTGATCTTCGAGGATGATGATGCGGCAGGCGGCTTCGATGGGGGTGCCCTGATCGACGAGCTCCCGGGCACGTGCGGCAATGCGCAACTGGTAGCGGGAGTAGCGGCGGTGGCCGCCCTCGGAGCGGAGCGGGGTGATGAGGCGGGCTTCGCCGATGGCGCGAAGGAAACCCTGGGTGGTGCCGAGCATTTCGGCAGCCCTGCCCATGGTGTAGGCGGGGTAGTCGTCGTCGTCGAGACGCCCGTACGAGTCATCTGCTGTCATTTGCACCTCTCTGTGAAACGCGTAGAGGGGCCCTGGTGCCGTACGGCACCAGGGCCCCGAAGGAACTACTACACCACCTGCCGGCCCTGATACTGCGCCGGCCTTCTCTGTCCGCTGACCCGACCCAGTGACTGTCGGGTTCGCGGGGATCGCGGTTGCTTGACCGGAGACCACCTCACTATCGATGTCCTGCGGTACCCGGACTCGAGACTTCCGGCCGGGCGATCCTGATGGCGCTGCGTTGCTCCGTTCTTCCCTCGGTGATCGATTTCCTACCACGGGGTACCGCGTACTACTGCTCCACTGCGGGTTGTGGAACTGCTCGGTGGCCTGTGCGAGCGCCACCGCCGGATACTGCGCACTGCCCGCACGGGTCCGCGTCTGTCGTGCCCGCGGTCCCGCTCGCGGCGGCCCCTGATCACTGCGGGCCACCCGGTCCGGCCGTCAGTTCCGTCGCCGTCCTGCGAAAGCCCTGGCTTCGAAACTCCACTGCCGCACCGTCCTGCGACTTCCTCTGCTGCTGGTACCGCTTGCCGGCAGTTCATCTCTGCCAGGCCATACTGTCTCTCTCGGTTACAGAAGAAAACATAGCCGGGCCGCCGCTCAATGTCTACTCTGGCCGGAGTAGATTTTCATGTGTCCGGTGGGTAGATAGTCGACCTCGACGAGCGTCGCGGAGAGTCGCGGAGCGTTCATCGCCAGGTTGACCACCGTGCATCCGCGTACGGGGCGCGGTGATTCACTCGATGCGCGAGAGGGCCCGACCGGCGTGTGCCGGTCGGGCCCTCTCGGCTGACCGGAGTCAGCTCACGGTCGTTTGCGGATCACGGTCAGGGCGCCGTCGAAGCGCCGAGCAGCGCCGAGGCGTGGGGGGTGGGGGAGGGGAAGGGCGGGTCCGCCGTGGTCAGGCGGGTCGCTCAAGGGCGACGGCGGGCGTGGGGACGGCTGACGGGTCCTCCCGCCCGCCCATGACGGACGGGGCGCCGAGCCGGCGGAGACGTCGTGCCTGCTCGGCCGTGAGGAGGCTGTCCGAGGTGAGCGGCCCGCCGTCGCCGGAGAGGTCGCGCAGCCGAAGCCGGTCCGTGTATGCGGAGCCTTCGCGGACGGCGGTGAGCCGGGCCAGTGTGACGAGACCGGCGGCGAGGCCGTCGGCGTCGCAGACGAGCAGGTGGCCGGTCCGGGCACCTGCCATCACGGCCAGCGCCACCTCGACGGTCATGTCATCGCAGACCTGGAGTTCTGCCGGGCCCACGGCGGCCCGGTCCCTCCCCGTCCTGAGCGCGGGGGTGGTCGGGGCCGAGCGGGGCTGCATCGGGACCGACGTCACAACGTGCCTCCTGAAGAGATGGGGCGGCTTCCGGGTCACGTGGCGCTCAGGCTGCCGTGTCGACGGCGGACCGTCGCGCCCCCACGCGCCGGGCCGCCGCAGCGGGCCCGCGCCGACCGCGGGAGGGCGTGCCGCGCTTGCGCCGCTCGGCCGGTGGCGCGGTGATCGTCACGGGCACGCCCGACGGGGCTTGGGCGCCCGTGATCCTGTGGAGTGCTTCCTCGCCGGAGCAGACCTGAGTGGTCTTCGGCACGATGCCGGCGTCCTGCAGGAGTCGGGTCATCCCGCGACGCTGGTTGGCGGTGACCAGGGTGACGACGGTGCCGGACTCGCCGGCTCGCGCGGTACGGCCGCCGCGGTGGAGGTAGTCCTTGTGGTCGGTGGGCGGGTCCACGTTGACGACGAGGTCGAGGTTGTCGACGTGGATGCCGCGCGCGGCGACGTTCGTCGCCACCAGGACGGTGACGTGCCCCGTCTTGAAGTGGGTGAGGGTGCGGGTGCGCTGAGGCTGCGACTTCCCGCCGTGCAGGGCGGCGGCCCGGACACCGCAGGCGAGGAGGTCCTCGGTGAGGCGGTCCACGGCGTGCTTGGTGTCCAAGAACATGATCACCCGGCCGTCGCGTGCCGCGATCTCCGTCGTCAGCCGGTGCTTGTCGGCGCCGCGCACGTGCAGGACGTGGTGCTCCATCGTCGTGACCGCGCCCTGGGAGGGGTCGACGGAGTGGACGACGGGGTCGGTGAGGTAGCGGCGGACCAGCAGGTCGACGTTGCGGTCCAAGGTCGCGGAGAACAGCATCCGCTGGCCCTCGGGGCGGACCTGGTCCAAGAGCGCGGTGACCTGCGGCATGAAGCCCATGTCGGCCATCTGGTCGGCCTCGTCGAGGACGGTGACCGCGACCTGGTCCAGTCGGCAGTCACCGCGGTCGATGAGGTCCTTGAGGCGACCGGGGGTGGCCACGACGACCTCGGCGCCACCGCGCAGTGCGTTCGCCTGCCGCCGGATCGGCATTCCGCCGACGACGGTGGCCAGGCGTAGCTTCACGGCACGGGCGTAGGGGGTGAGGGCGTCGGTCACCTGCTGGGCGAGTTCCCGGGTGGGGACCAGCACCAGTGCCAGCGGCTGACGGGGTTCGGCGAGCTGCCCGGCGACGCGGGCCAGTAGGGCCAGACCGAAGGCGAGGGTCTTGCCGGAGCCGGTCCGGCCGCGGCCCAGGACGTCACGGCCGGCCAGGGAGTTCGGCAGCGTCGCGCCCTGGATGGGAAACGGGACCGCCACTCCCTGCGTGGTGAGCGCGGCCAGGAGGCGCCGGTCCAGAGCCAGGTCGGTGAAGGTCTCGACGGCGGGAAGCGCCGGAGTGATCGTCTTCGGCGGGGCGAACTCCCCCTGCACGGCGGCGGGACGCCTGCCGTATCCGCCCGACCGGCTCGGACCTTCCGATCGGCCCGCGGCGGACGAACCGGGGCGACCGCCCCGGCCCGTTTCGGCGGAGGAGCCGTACGAGCGGCCGCCGTTGCGGCGGGTGCGGGAGGTACGGCCGTTCGTGCGTGTGGGGTTCATTCAGAACCTTCCTGGATACGGCGCGTATCAAAGAATCCCGGCAGCGGATGAACAGCTTTTGGAATCACAGGGACGGCCGAATGGAATGAGAAAGAGAGCGGCTCGGCAGGGTGAATGGTTGTCGACGCGACATCGGGTCGGCGAAATGAAAGAGGGGTCGCGGGCGCGGAGGGGTCCCGTGAAATGAATACAGCTGGGGCCCGCACCCCGAGGGATGCGGGCCCCAGCTGTTTATTGCGCGTCAGCGTCAGGCGGGAACGATGTTCTCGGCCGTCGGGCCCTTCTGGCCCTGCGCGATGTCGAAGGAGACCTTCTGGCCTTCCTGGAGCTCACGGAAGCCCTGCGTCGCGATGTTCGAGTAGTGCGCGAACACGTCAGGGCCGCCACCGTCCTGCTCGATGAAGCCGAAGCCCTTTTCCGCGTTGAACCACTTCACGGTGCCAGCAGCCATGTCATTTCTCCTCTGGGCAAGTACGACGGAATCCGTACCGTACGGATCCCGTGTCGCCGCGATGATGCCCTGCCCGGAAAATGACCGGAAATACAAAACGCTTCCGTGTGGCACGCGGCCGATGGGAGGCGCTTGAAGTTTTTGGGTACCAAAACTGCAACTGACTTCGACAGTAGCACGTCCTCGCGTCCTGTGCGCTGCGAATATTTCTCCCTGTGTGTCGCCGGTAAAAACTCTGTCCGCGACAGTCGTTAAAATCTAAGGCGGCGAACACAGGTATTCGTGTACTTCGAATGAGGTGTTCCGGAAGCAAGGCGGTCGACCTGCTGGGGCGTCGGCAGTTGACGGAGCCGGCAGTCGACGGAGCCGGCGTGTGCGGTTCGCAGAGGTCGAAGCTGTCGCGGGCATGGCGGCGGCCGAGTCCTTCGCGTCGGATGCGCCTCCAGCGATCGGCTGCTGTTCGGGCGTCGACGGTTCTCGCCATCGGCGCCTGTGGGGCCGGGCAGGCCGTCGCACGGCCCAAGGCCGTCTCGGGCGGTGGGGCGGAGGTGGCCGAGGAGACGTTCCCCGGACGGCGGATCGTCGATCTCGTGGTGCATCCGGTCGCGCTTGCGCGTCCGGCCGGGGTGCGGCTCCTCATTCCCGAGAACTGGCACGCCCAGCGTTCCGTGCAGCGTTGGCCGGTGCTGCTTTTGCTGCCCGGCGGGGACGGTGATCATCTGGCGTGGACCCGGGACTACGGAATCCAAGACCTTCCCGCGGTCGCGGGTGATGATGGGGGGTCCAGCCTGATGCCCTGTTGACGGAGCTTGTGGCGCGCGAATGGCGCGGTCCCCAAGAGGTCTGGACAGTGGCGAAGGCCCAGGGCGTTGACCTGGGCCTTCTTGCAAGAGCGGATGACGGGAATCGAACCTTCGCCACAAGCTCGGGAACCAACGTCGCCCGGTGGCTCCGCAGGCGGTCGCCGAGCTGACCGGCCACGCGTACCGGGCAGCCCGTGAACGTGACATCCGCGAGATCGTCCTCACAGCCACCGGGGACAAGAAGCGTGACGGTGTCGAACACGTGAGAACCCCTCACCGACGCGCGGCGCGGGGTTCCCGGTCCGGGGGCGGTCGCCCCGGCGCTACGGCGTGTTCGTGAAGGAGCGTCGGTAGGAGCGGGGCGGCACTCCCCGGCGCCGCACGAACTGTTCGCGCAGGACGGCCGCGCTTCCGTATCCGACGCGGTGGGCGATCTCCTCGACCGGCAGGTCCGTGGTCTCCAGGAGCTCCTCAGCGCTGCTCAGACGCAGGCTCCGCAGCCAGGCGTGGGGGGTGGTGCCGGTCGCTGCGGTGAAACGGCGGGCGAAGGAGCGTTTGCTCATCACGGCGCGCCGGGCCAGTTCCGCGACGGGAAGCGGCTCATGGAGGTTCTCGCGGACCCATGCGAGCACCTCGGCGAGCCGTTCGTCGCGGCAGTCTTCGGGGACGGGGGCGGTCACGTACTGCGCCTGCCCGCCGTCGCGGTGGGAGGGCAGAACCAAGTCCCGGGCAACAGTGTTGGCCATCGCAGCTCCGTGTTCCCGCCGCAGCAGATGCAGGCACAGATCGAAGCCCGCAGCGGATCCCGCACCCGTGATGATCCGACCTTCGTCGATGTAGAGGGCGTCGGGGTCGACGGTGACGTTCGGGTGGCGGCGAGCGAGCAGTTCAGCGAACCGCCAGTGGGTGGTGGCCCGCCGGCCGTCGAGCAGTCCGGCGGCGGCGAGCGCGAAAGCCCCGACACAGTGGGCCGCGACCAGTGAGCCGCGTTCGTGTGCGACCGACAGCGCATTGAGCACGGCGGGAGCGGGTGGTGTGCGGAAGCCGGCCCAGGGCAGGGCGATCACCAGATCGGCGGAGGCGAGCCGGTCCAGGCCGTGCGCGATGGTGAGCGGCACGCCGAGGTCGGTGAGGACCGGCCCGGGCCGATCGGCGCACAACGCGAAGTCGAAGCCAGGCAGCGCCTCGCCGTGCGGGCCGAAGACCTCGGTGACGATGCCGACGGCGAGCATGCCGACTCCGGGCGGGGTATACGCGGCGACGGTCACGAAGGGAGGCACACGTGGAGTGTGGCACTAAACCTGCGATCAGCGGCAGTTGTGCCACTCGTGAACGATCGGCCTGCTCGGAAGGATTGAGGCATGACAGACGCACCGCTCGGCCGCAGCGCCGTGTACACGATCCTGACCACCGGATACGTCGGCTCCACCGGCCCCGGAGTCGCCGCCACCGTCTCCTACGTATCCGACGCCGGCCGGCATGTGATCTTCGACCCGGGGATGGTGGCGAGTCGCGACCGTATCCTCGCCCCGCTCGACGAACTGGGGCTCGGCCCCGAGGACATCACCGACGTGGTGCTCAGCCACCACCACCCGGACAACACCATGAACGTGGGTCTGTTCGGACGGGCTCGGGTGCACGACCACAAGGTGGAGTACCTCGGCGATCAATGGAGGAACCGGGACGCGGAGGGGTACGAACTCACCCCGTCACTACGGCTGATTCGCACCCCGGGGCACAGCGCCGAGGACATCACACTGCTGGCGGGAACGGACTCGGGCGTCGTCGCCTTCGCCGGTGACCTGTGGTGGCACGCGGACGGCCCGGCGGACGACCCAGTGGCTCCCGACCGCGAGGTGCTGCGCGCCTCCCGGCTCCGGGTGCTGGCCGCCGCGGACCTGATCGTGCCCGGTCACGGCGGCCCGTTCAGGGCCGATGACGCCACGCCACGCTAGTGGCCCGTGCCAGTGGTCGATCGTTGGTCGTCGTGTGACTTCTGCTGCTGGCGCCCGACGACCTCGGCCCCCGTGCAGACCTCACGACGACGCCGCCCGGCCGCACGCTGGAGGTGCCGGGCGGCCGGCAGGCTGCGTGGAGAACCGAGGCCGTGAGTGTGCGACTGGGGCTCCGGACCGGCCGGATCCGTCGCCCCGGCCCGTTGGGGGCGATCGTGGCGGAGGCTGCAGCGGTGAGCCTCAAGACCGCTTCACCGGAGCGCCCCTACCGCGATCCGGCGTTCCTGCTCTCGCTGCCCTCCCATGCGCTGCAACTCAGAGAGCAGCTCGACGAGGACGACCGCAGGAAGCTCGCGTTCGCGAGACGAACTGGCTCCCCGCCCCGGACGGCCCCTTCTCGCTCTATCTGCGCGCCTACTGGCCCAGCCCGTCCGCGCTCGACGGCACCTGGCAGCCTCCCGCCGTCATCAGGACGACCGACTGACGCGGCTGGTCCACGCCGCCGAGGCCGGGGCGCGGGTCAGCCTCGGCGGTACAGGGTGCCCGGTGCTCCCGTCTAGTCGGACGGCGCCTGCTGCCTGTTCAGCTCGGCGACGATGTCTCAGGAACCCGAGACGTCCTCGTGGAATTCGGGGGCGCCCCACTGGCCGAACGGGGTGCCCACGGCGTTGTCCTCGAAGTCGAGGGGCACGTCGTTCGACACGCCGAGAGGGGCGGCCGGCCCGGGGTCGGCTGCGGCCGCCAGGCCGGCGTTGCCGAGAAGGGCGGTGGCCGCGAGGGCGGTGGCGGTGAGGGCAGTGCGTACGCGCATGCTCGTTTCTCCAGGTCGGAAGGATGCCGCGCACGGCCAACGGCGGCAACGTGCAGGCGGTTACGCGGGATCCCTCCGGATGGGCCGGTGCACGTTGTGGCACGGAGCGGGCGCCGCTGGCGGCGCTTCTCCCTGTCGTAGCCCTATGCGCCGCCGACCGCAGAGGGGTCGAGGGAGTCGACGTCCTCCATGAAGCTCAGCATCCGGGCGTTGACCACGTCGGGGTGGTCGATCTGCGGGCCGTGTCCGGTCGCGGTGATGATCTCGGCGCGCGCCCGGGGGACGAGGCGCGGTACGCGCTCCAGCTGGCGCTTGGGGTGTACGAGCAGGCTGTGCTTGCCCATGATGACGTAGAGCGGGGTCCGGATGGAGCGCAGCGCGTCCTCGGCGAGCGGCAGGGGTGCGGGGCGGCGGATCCGGTACGCGCGGGCGCCGAGTTGGATCCACCTGCGCATCTCGGGGACGGCGATCACCGGCTGGTCCAGCCACCTGGCGAGCCGGGGACGCAGCGCCGTCGGGGCGAAGGTGGCGAAGAGGCTCACGAAGACCCAGGCGAAGAAACGCAGACCGACCTTCTCCAGGCCGCCTGGGTCGAGGGCGGTGACCGAGGCGAGCCGGCCGGGCCGCCTGTGGGCCTGGTTGAGGACGAGCCAGCCGCCGTAGGAGGAGCCCACGAGGTGGACCCGGTCGAGGCCGAGCGCGTCGAGGGCCTCGTCCATCCACTGAGCGGCGCGCTCGGGCTGCCACATGGGTTCGCGGTGGATGCTGCGGTTGGCGTCGCCGGGGGTGTCGAGGGCGTAGACGGGGCGGTCGAGGCTCAGCCCGGGGGTGTTGGGGTACCACATTGCAGAGCTGTAGCCCGCGCCGTGGATCAGGACGATCGGGGTCCGGGACTCGGCCGCGGGGTCCGCGGGCCCGTACCGGTAGACGTGGGTGGTGCCGAAGCTCGTCTCGACGTCCGTCTCGGAGCGGACGGGCGCCCCCATGGTGTGGAGCACGTCTTCGGCGGCGAAGTAGCGGTCGCGCAGGGCGTCGCTGACGTAGCGGCCGACATCACGGCGTACACGGGCGGAGTTCTCTGGCACGGCGGCACCTCCGGTGAAGATCCGTTCTTCGTGGTACGACCGTATCATTTATGTAATACATCGGTATCATGAAGGGCGTCGGGTGGCGACTGCGAACTGTCGACGGGCGGAGAAACGGGAACATGCCGAAGCGTGTGGATCACGAGGAGCGGCGCGGCCAGATCGCCGAGGCGCTCATCCGGGTCGCGGGGCGGCGGGGTCTGCATGCCGTCGGCATGCGCGACGTGGCGGCGGAGGCTGGTGTGTCGCTCCGGCTCGTGCAGTACTACTTCGAGACCAAGGAGAAGCTGCTCTTCTACGGCCTCCGGCACCTCACCGATCGCTTCACCGCGAGGGTGAGTGCCCGCTTGGCCGCTGCGGGCCCGGACCCGGGCCCGCGCGCCATGGTGGAGGCGCTGCTGCTGGCCTCGCTGCCGACCGATGAGGAGAGCCGCACGTTCCACCTGCTGTACAGCTCCTACGCGATCCTCTCGGTGACCGACGAGGCGCTCGCCGCCCAGCCCTTCATCGACAACCCGGACGCCGCGGAGAACGCCGTGACCGGACTCCTTGAGCAGGCGCAGGGGGCCGGCCTGGCCGACCCGGACGCCGACGCGCGCACGGAGGCGATCAGCTTGCTCGCGATGGCGGCGACCCTGGGCACCAGCGTCCTCGTGGGCCAGCGGAGTCCCGAGGCGGCAATCGCGGTGCTCAGCCACCACCTGGACCGGATCTTCACGACTGCCGGGACGTCCGAGCGGGGAGCGGGATCAAACTGACGGGTCACGAAGCGCCGCGGGAGGGTTTCAGCGTGTTCGTAGCGAGGGAGGACGCATTCGATCCGGAGGAGGTGCTGGGACTCTACGACTCGGTCGGATGGGAGGGCTACACCCGTGATGTCGACAGGCTGTGCCGCGGCCTGGCCAACTCCCACCTGGTCATCACGGCACGGGACGGTTCGGGAACGCTCCTCGGCCTGGCCCGGACGGTCTCCGACGACGAACACATCTGCTACGTCCAGGATGTCGTGGTCAACCCTGCGTGCCACCGGCAGGGAGTCGGCCGCGCGCTGGTCGAGCACCTCATGCGGCGCTACTCGCACTGCCGCTTCTTCCTCCTGTCCACGGACCACGAGTCGACGCCCGAGGGCAAGCGCAACCACGCGTTCTATCGAAGCCTGGGGTTCCTGTCGTACGAGGAGAAGGGGATGGCGGGCTTCGGACTGCCCAGGAACCGCCCCGACCTGCGCAGTGCGGCGCCCTGACCGGATCCGCCGCGGATCTCCCGAACCGCCTGAGCGTCAACTGCGGGCCACCCGGGGGATCATGTGGCACGCAGGCGGTGGGAGGCTCCGGACTGAACCGGGCGACAAACAAGCCCCAGGCCGTTGACCTGGGGCTTCGCCATGGAGCGGATGACGGGAATCGAACGCGCACGATAAGCGGGGGAATCACCCGGCACCTGGGTCTGTGCATAGGCTCTGACCTGCGAGAACTCGCGGCGACAGCCCTGGTCTGGTGATGTTGTCCGGCCTCTGGTGACCGCTGTTCACCGCCCCTACCGGCACGTTGTGGCACGGCTCGTGTCCGCCTCCGGCTGCCCGGACACCGTCAGGAGTCCGACCTTCGGCCGAGGATCTCCCGGGCCCGCAGGCCGGCCTGGAAGCGGGACCGGGCGTCCAGGGCGGCCATGAGGGCGGCGACCCGTCGGCGGTAGGTCCGCAGGGACACCCCCAGCCGGCGGGACGCGGCCTCGTCCGTATGACCGGCCGCCAGGGCCCGCAGTACGGCCCGCTCGGCGTCGCCGAGTCGGGGAAACGGCCTGCGGGCCCGGGAGATCGCCGGTCCCGCGAACGATCCGGAGACATCGGCGGCTGTGCTGAGGCGGGCCGTCGAACTCGGGGTGAACCACATCGACACCGCCTGGTTCTCCTTTCACGGCGGGCTCTCGGCCAACGGCCTGATCCGCCGCGTCCTGCACCCCCATCCCGAGGACCTGGTCCTGGCGGCCAAGGTCGGTCCCGTCCGACACCCCGACGGCAGCTGGGGCGCCCCGGCCGGCCCCCGGGAGCTCGCGGCCGGCGTCCACCGCACTCTGCGGGAACTCGGCCGGGACCACCTCGACCTCGTCCACCTGCGCCTCCACGAGGACGACGACACCGTGGCCGAGCGGTTCGGCGCGCTCGCAACCCTGCGCGAGGAGGGTCTGATCCGGCACCTCGGCCTCAGCAACACCACCACCGGACAGCTCGCCAGGGCGCAGCGGACCGCCCCGGTGGCGGCGGTACGGAACATGTACGGCCTCTTCCACCGCCACAACCCGGACGTCCTCGACACCTGCACCCGGCAGGGCATCGCCTTCGTCCCGTTCTTCTCCCCGGAAACCCCGGGCCGCCCCGAGCCGACCGAACCGCTCGCCCGGATCGCCGCCCCGGAACGGGGCCTCTCCCGAGCAGGTCAAGCTCGCCTGGACGCTGGCCGGGTCACCGGTCGTCCTCGCGATCCCCGGCACCTCCTCGGTGGCCCATGTGGAGGACAACGTCGCGGCGGCCGACCTGCGTCTCGATCCGGAGGACCTCGCCGCCCTGGACGCCTTGTCGGCCTGAGTCGCGACGGATCATCGTGGAGCGCCTGGTCCTGGTCGGGGCGGGCCGGCAGGAACAGCAGCCCGTAGGTGATCAGGGCGGCGAAAGCTTGGTGAGCGGGGTCGGCGGAACCGGGTAACGTCTTTGTCATGTTCTTCCAGACGCCGATTTACGAGTGAGAGCGTGATGGCCCCTGCTGACGTCCTTCGACGTCGCCATCCGTCCCCACCGATGAATCCGCAGATCACTTCACCTCACCACCGGGAGAACCCGTGACCGACAGCAAGAACATCAACAACCCCGTGGGCCAGGGCGGCGGCCAGCGCAAGAGGCTGTCCCGCGCCGAACGGCAGAACAACGGTCCGCACCGCAACCTGGACCGCCTGGGTGCCGCCGATCGGAAGGCGGAGCTGGTGCGCAAGATGCGCGAGAAGACAGGCGCAGCCGAGGTTGCCGGGCAGACGGGCGACGACACCGCACAGAGCTGACGCACCGCCGCTGCGGGGCGGCAGCGCATCGGGCAGCCGCAGGTTCGGCAGCCCTGGCACGCGGGTCCGAAGAGGTCGGGACAACCAAGAAGGCCCAGGTCGCTGACCTGGGCCTTCTCTCAAGAGCGGATGACGGGAATCGAACCCGCGCTATGAGCTGGGGAATCACCGTCGCCCAGCTCGAACATACCGCTTCTGACCTTTGGGAACATGCTCTGGTGGCGCTCATCCCACAAGCTCTTGGGTACCCGTGTCGACCGCTGTTGTCCGCCCTGAAGGGCACGCTTGGGGCACGAGATGCGGACCCCGTCCTCACGCCCCGGCTGCCCACCGGACGGCCGCGACCGCGCCCAGGAGGAGCGGTGGGGCGAGCCACCAGGGGCCCATGGCGCGACGGATCGAAGGAAGCAGGGTGATCAGCAGGGCGAGTCCGCTCGCGGCGACGGCGAGGACGCAGGACAGCTCGATCCCGGCCTGTGCTTCGTCGTCCCAGCTGCCTGCGGGCCGGATCGTGAGGGCCGTGTACACGAACCATGCGGCGATCGCGTGGAGGAGCACCAGCGGGACCGCCATGACCCACCGCAGACAGCCGTCATCACCGGCCGCCCCAGCGGCGTCGGTCCGATCGGACATCACCGGAGAGCTCCCTTGGCTTCGTCGAGGTTCCTGGAGAAGGCCCGTCCGTAGGCCTGGGCGTCATCGCCCTGCCAGTACGGTCCACCGTTGTACCGTGCCGCCAGTTCCTGGCGCTGCTCGGGCGTCATCTGCTCGGGGGGAACGTCGGCGAACTCGCTCTCGGCCTTGAGCTGGGCCAGGTACTCCGCCGCGATGAAGATGTTCTGCCCCGGGTCCTGGAGGGACTCCTCCACGATGGCTCGTTGCTGTTCGGTCATGTGCTGGGGGTCGTAGCCGAGTACTTCGGCTCCGCGGCGCACCTGGATGGCGATGGGACCGAAGGACGTTTCGTCCGGGGTTCCGCCGAGGCGCCAGGGGAGGTTCTCCGGGGAGACCGGGCTCAGCCCCCAGGGCGCGTCGGCCTGCTCGCGGATCGTGTCCGTGATGTCGTCGAGAATGCCGGGCTGTCCACCGATCTCCTGCCAGGCGATCCCGGCGACCACGTCCGCAGGCAATCCAGAGTTCTTCGCCGCGGCTTGGATGATCTCCTTGTTCGCGCTGATCCAGTCCTTCCGGTCCTGGCTCGTCGACGGCGGACTCCAGTAGCTGTCCTCTGCGTCCGGCAGTGCGGACAACCGCGTCCGGATGTCGTGAAGTGTCGGCGAGACCGGGGTGGTGCCGACTCCTCCGGCGTAGTCCTGCTTCGGTGGGCTACCGGGAAGGTGGGTGAGGGGATTACCGCTGGCCTCCTTGGCCTCGCTCCTCAGGGACGCCATGGCCGACACGATGTCCACTCTCTGGACGGAGCCCAGGCGGAATTCGGGCAGTAGTTCGTACGCCTGCTTCAGTCCGTGTACGCACAGATCACGGGCTTCCTTCTCGGCCGTTCGAGCGAGGTGGAACGCGCCCCCCCCGCCGCATCGTGGAGCCTGTTCGCCTCTTCCCGGATGTCGTCGACATCCATGGTGAGTTCGGCGAGGAAGTCGAGGACACCTGTGGTGGCTCGCATGTCCTCCCACTGACGCATGGGTTCGGCGTCCTGTGCCTCGCGTGTGATCGCGGTGCCCTTGGTGCCGATGAGGGCGGCCAGGCTCCGCTCGTTGGCCTTGCCGTCCGAGTAGTGACTCTTGGCCGTCTCCAGCGCCCACGCATAGCTTCGCAGGACGCCGGCTGCCCGCCCGTAGCCCTCGGCGATGTGCTGCACGAGTTTGCGTGCCTCGGCGAGCCGAGACACGTAGTGCTGACTGCCTTCGCTGTGCCAGTGGGTCCGCTTCTCCGCGCGCTCGGCCGGTACGTCGACCTCGACCAACATGTCGTGGAGGCGCTTGAACTCGTCGGCGTTCCGCTCGACGAGGGCGGGGTTACAGCCTTCGAGGAACTCGACGTCCTTGCGGTAGCTCAGGCCGGTCACTTCGCCTCCGGTGCCACGTACTGGCCATCGCTCAGTACGTTGTCGAGGAAGCGACGGGTATGGGCGTCGTCCACGGCGGCGAAGTCGGTCCCCGTGGTCTTGAGACGGGTGGCGAGCGACGCGAGGAGCGCGACCGTGTCCAGGAACTGATCGTTGGCGAACCGCCCGAAACGCTCTACTTGAGCGGCGACTTCGGCGTGGGCTCTCGGCGCGCGCGCCATGGTTCCGAGATCACCGTCAGGCTTGCCTTCGTGGAGGAAGCCCGCGATCTCGATCAGCAGGTTCGCGTTCCCGTTGATGGAGTCCGTGTTGTAGTCGAGCGTGCCGCCCGTGGTGGCACCGCCCCGATCCACGGGAAGCTGGTTGAGCCGCATGGCGGTCGGGCCGCTTAAGGACACATCGGCTTTCGCCCGGGCCCATTCGTCATCGAACGACACGCGTCCCCCTGCGGTTGTCGGTCTTCTGTACGAGTGGCCGACGAGGTTATCAAGGATGGAGACCGGGGCGTGGTGCGGAGGTGGCGCAAGGCGCGGGGAGGGGCCTGGACAACGACGAAGCCCCAGGTCCCTGACCTGGGGCTTCGTAGAAGAGCGGATGACGGGAATCGAACCCGCTCTATAAGCTTGGGAATCACCCGGTAATGGGGCCTGAAAAAGGCATCTGACCTGCGGAAACGGGTACTTTCGGTAGGGCTCTCGATTGCCTTCCGGCGTCTGCTGTTGACCGCTGTTCACCGCCCCTGCTGGCACGTTGTGGCACGGGCTCCCACAGCCGGCCGCCGATCACGAGGGCCGGATCAGACGCCGGAGAGTGTCGTCGCCGCCGACTGGAACCAGGCGCCGTGGGAGAAGGGTTCGGGCGGGCCGACTTCCATGCCGAGTTCGGCGGCGGCCAGGGCGTAGTCGCCCTCGTCCAGGGGGAGGGCGAGCAGTTCGTGGAGTTCGCCGACGAGGTGGGCGACGAGTTGGGGGTGGGTGGTGGTGGCGTAGTCGGCGAGGGCGGTTTCGTGGTCGGGGAACTCGTCGACGATGTCCTGGGAGAACCAGCCGCCGAGCAGTTGCGCGGTCTCGGGGAAGCGGGCGTGCCATTCCCAGTGGGTCTGTGGGGACGTGGGCTCGGGGACGTCGCCTTCCTCGATGCTCTTCTTCAGGTGGTCGGCCAGGATCGTCAGCCAGTCGCCGATCTCGGCCTGGGGCATCCCGGTGTCGGGGATCGCGTAGAACTCGCCCAGTTCCTGTCGGAGGCGGCCCGGAGGGTTGCGGCTGTACTCGCGCAGTTGGCGTTCTGCCTCGGCGATGGCCGGGGGGCGGGTGTGCCAGGTGTGGCGGAGGTACGCCTCCAACGCGCGGCTGCGGTGCTCCGGGGTGTCGTCGGCGGGCTGTCCCAGGTAGGCGCGCATCACCTGGTCGAGTTCGCCGTACCGGCGGTCGTGTTCGAGGGGCTTCATGGGCATGTGGGTGCGGCCCCTACAGGTAGAACGGGATGGTGGTGTGGACGACGAAGCCGTGCGGGCTCGTCGGCTCGCGGCGCAGCACGACGCGCGCCGCGCGGACGTCGACGGGCCCGCGGCCGGCCAGCAGGTCGCCCTCCAGCTGGACCCGCCCCACGGGCTCTTCGCGGGAGGGCCAGGCGGCCTCGATGGCGAGGCGGGCCCGGGTGTTCTGGGCGAGCCAGCGGTGGATGGCCTGTTCATTGGCGTTCACCACCTGCTGGGTGGCCCAGTGGGCGGTCTCCCGGTCGGGATAGGAAGCGGAACGGGTCAGCACGGGGGCATCCTCTCAAAGCGGCCGTCAGGAGCTGCGCCGGTACGGGATCAGTAGTCGGCGAAGGTCCAGAACATGCCGACCTCGGTGTCCGAGACGACGATCAGGCCACAGTCCTCCGAGTAGACGCTGAGCGGGCTGTACCCCCAGCTCGGGGTTGTGAAGTCGAGCGTGCCGGGCGCGGCACCGGGCCGGTCGACGTTGGTGTGGTAGGTGGCCGTGTCTCCGTATCGCGCGAGGACCGTGCGCGCCATGACCCGCAATTCTTCCTTGCTCTCTGCGAAGCGCCTCAGGTTGGACAGCGTGCAGCCGTCGTCCGTGAGGGCCAGGAGCAGGTTCTCGGCACTGCCCCGGTCGATCTCACGGAGGCGTGTCCTGATGTAGTCCGGGGGGTGGGAGACGAAGGGGTACGTGGGGGACGCCGCGCGCTCCGGGTCCTGCACCGCGTCGTCGAGGCCGGCCCAGCCCCGTGGGTCCGCGACCCGCGCCATCAGCGCGAGGACGTCGAGGATCCAGTCCTCGTGACGACGTGGGCCGGTGGCGTCGTACGGGTACGCGTCCTCGTACAGGTGACGTACCGCGGCTTCCCAGGACGCCTGGTCGACGGGCATGCGGTATTGGCCTTTCTCGGCGGAGTGTTAGGACTTGGAGGGCATCGACGTCATGACGGTGAACGGTGGGGTGCGGCTGCTGTCGTACCGGATCCGCGTGTCGATGCCCGTGACGTCATACGCCTTGGCATTGATGCCGCCCTGCTTGTATCCGGACAGCGGGTCGTTCGGGTCCACCGGCTGCTTGCTCACGCTGCGGCCGCTTGTCTCGCCGTTGGGCGCCGTCGAGTAGAACGACTTGACATTGCCGTCGGACGCCGGCGGCGGGCCCTTGATCCACGCCTCGATAGCGGCCTTGTTCTTGTTGAGGTTGTACTCGGTCAGGTCCTCCGCGCGCTGGTAGTTCGGAAAGGCCGAGGAGCCGCTGGGCATCGGCTTGCCATGCGGCCACGCCTGCGTCGGGCCGTTCGACTGCTGGTCCCGCAGGCGCTGCGCGAGCTGCTCGTCCGTCTTGCCGACGTGCTTGTCCAGGGTATGGCCGTCCCCCATGTACTCGTTGGCGGCGAGGTTCAGGTCGTAGTTGCCGTTCGAGTCGACCTTCAACCAGACCTGCGAGTCCTTGAACTCCTCCAGGGCCCGCGTGCCGAAGCCGTGCGCACGGGCGACGCCGGCCTCGAACTTGGGGGCGCTCAGATATGCCTCGTCCAGAGGTCCCTTCAGCGCCTCCACGCGAGTGGTCAGACCCTCCAGGATGCCGGTGTAGGTGTTGACGATCCGGTTCAGTTTGGCCGTGTTGATGTTGAGCACGGTCTTGACGTCGAACGACAGGATCAGACCCGCCCCCTTGCCGATGACCGACGTGACCTTGCCGAGGAGATCCTTGGGGTTCTTGGGCTTCTCCAGGTCGTCGATGATCTCCTTGGCGGCCTTCCACATGGCCCGGTGGAGTTCATCGGCGACGTCGCGGTTCAGGTCGACGGCGGCCTCGGCGTACTCGCGCAGGATGGTGGCGATGCTGTCGGCCGTGTCCTTCAGCACCGCCAGGACGGGTTCGCTGCCGGTGGGGGTGTGGGGCGTGCCGGGGCCGGAGTTGGCGGTCTGTGCCCACTGGTAGCCGTGCCGCTGTTGGCCCCAGGCCGTCCCTCCCCACAGGGCGCTGCAGAAGGTCCGCATGGCGGCTTCCCAGTCGGCCTGTTGGTGGTTGGTGATGGCACTGACGGCCTGGGTGAGCTGGTCCGCCCCCAGTGACGCCGTGATGGAGACGTTCGTCCAGCTGTGGCACAGGGAGTTGAGGTAGTGCTGCTGGGGGAAGGGGTGGACGTCCGCCACCCTGCCGACCCGGAACACGTGCTTGCACAGCGGTTGGAGGACGTCCCGGACGATTTCGGGGATGCCTTCCATCAGTCCGCGCAGGATGTCGTCGCCGCCGTCGTCGTCACCCCACTTGATGTCCGGTATCCCACCGAACTTCGGGGCCTGGTCGATGACGGCGGGGCGTGGGCGCTGCTCGGCGGTTGTTCCCGGCTTGGGATGGGTCGCCGCGTCTGCCTGGGTGTAGGCGTTGGCGGTCTCCGTGAACCCGACGGCGACGCCGCCGACGCTGAGCACGGACTTGCCCCAGACCTCCAGCCAGCGGTCGCCGATCTTCTTGTACGCCCGGGCGAACTTCTGGGCCTCACTGCCCGCGCCTCCGGCGTCGGGGTATTCGCGCAGCTCCTCCAGGAGCTTGTGGGCACCGCGCATCAGGAAGTCCTGCTGGGCGGCGACCCGTCCGGAGACCGACCAGAGGTCGCTCGGTTGGACGTCGATGGTGCCGCTGCCGCTGCCGCTGCCGCTGCCGCTTGGTGACGGGGCGGGGGCGATGGGACCGGCCATCAGGCGCCGCCTCCCCAACCTTCGAGCACCGACCGGTTGGCGGCGGCGTAGTTGAGGTGTCCCTTGACCACGACCTCATGGAGCCAGGCCTGGGCCGCCTTGAGGTCGTCGGCGGAGTGGCTCCACTTGTCCAGCTCGTCGATGAACGCCTCGCGGGCCTCGCCGTCCCAGCTCAGGACGACCTTCGCGGCCCGCCCATACAACGTGTCCAGCTTCTCGTTGAGGGCGCGGAGGATGTCCTCCAGGTCGCTCGAAAGGCGTTGCAGGGTGGCGAAGTCGACGGTGATCCGGTCTTCGTCCGACATGCTGTTGATCCCCCGTGGTTCAGACGTCCAGGATGCGGCTCTGAGGATGGCTGCTGTCCGGTGCGGGTGCCGGGTCGGGCACGGTGAGGTCGCGGGCGGCGGCGGGCACGTCCTCGCCGTCCTGCATTCGCCGGATCCGGGCCAGGGTGTCGAGTTCCTGCTCGGTGAAGCCGTCGCGCGAGGCACGTACGGCCGCTTCGAGGAGGACCATCACCTGGCGGATGCGCACGGCGTCCTCGGCCACACCACGATGCAGCGAGCGGTACGCGGTGGCGGTGGGCCCCTGCCAGCCTGCGGCGATCCTGTCGACGACCTCGTCCATCAGACGGGTCTGCTGCTCCAGATGCCGCTGCATCTCGTCGAGATCGTCCGCCAGCCTGGTCAGGCCGTCCTCCGAGACGTCCAGATCGACGTTCCGCACCCCGAGCCCCCGCTCGTCGCGTCGTTCGTACGCATGTTCCCGCGCGACTGCTCACCCTAGCGGCCGGGTCCTGGTGATCGGGGACGGGAGCCGTGAGGAGGCTGGATAACGACGAAGCCCTAGGTCGATGACCTGGGGCTTCGTAGAAGAGCGGATGACGGGAATCGAACCCGCGCTATAAGCTTGGGAATCACCCGGCACTTGGGTCCGTACATGCCGCCTGACCTGCAGGGATGTATTCTGGCGGCTGTGCCGTTGCCGCTCCGACGGCCCCCTTGTTGACCGCTGTTTACCGCCCTTACTGGCACGTTGTGGCACGGACTCTCGTGTGGGCTCAGGAGGGGGCAATGCCGGTGGGGCGGATGCCCATGCGCATGCGATCCGAGGGCTCCTGCCGGACCGGTGGCCGGCAGAGTCGGCAGGCGGGGTGGATGGCTCCCGCGCGTCACGGCTGCAGCGCTTCTTCTTAACGGTTGCCCGCGCCGGACCCTATGGTTACAGTTATTGCAGATGGATTCTCGCCGGGGTCAGTGATTGGAGGCGGCCATGGCTCGTTCCAGCGTTCTTGCCCGTGCTGAGAAGGTCGAACCGAACCCGTCGCACCGGGCCTCACTCGCCGCTGCTGCTCGGATGGCGCCGGACTCGGTCGAGGTCTTGGTGCGCACCCCGGATGGCGGCGAACTGGCCCTGCCGAAGGAACTGGTCCGTGTTCTTCTGGCCTCGGCCGGTGAGCTGGCCCGCGGGCATGCGGTGACGGTCCTGGCGTCCGAGGCGCAGTTGTCGCCTGCTGAGACCGCTGAACTTCTTGGTCTGTCCCGGCCGTTTGTCGCCCGCTTGCTCGACGCCGGTGACATCCCCTCGACGAATCTTCCCGGTAGCAGTCACCGCGTCGTCCGCCTTGCGGACGTGCTGGCGTTCCAGCAGCGGCGTGAGCGCCGCAGGGAGGGGCGGCGCCAGATCGCCGATGTCTTGGCGGACACCGACCTGCCTGATTGATGCGGGTGTCACTGGCCAGCCGTGAAGGAGGAAGAGGGGGAGCGTGGCAGCGCGGGTTTTTGTCGACACCAACGTCTTGTTTCCGTTCTCGGTGATGGACGTGATGCTGGCTCTCACAGAGGACTCCGTCCACGAGATCGTGTGGTCCGAAAGGCTGCTCGCCGAGTGGGAGCGGGTCATCGTCCGGGAAGGAAGGCGTTCGGTGGAGTCCGCTGCCGCGGTCACCCAAGCCGTCCGACGCTTCTTCGCCGACTGTGAGATTCCGGCGGAGGCTTATGGTCACCTCGTGGAGGAAATGCCGGGCGATGACCCCGACGATCGATACCATGCGGCGGCAGCGATGGCTGCCGGGGCCGACGTGTTGATCACATGGAACCTCGCCGACTTCCCCGCAAGCGAGTTGGCTGAGCGTGGAGTGCGCGTGATCGACCCGGATTCGTACCTGTGCGAGCTGTACAGCGAGTTGCCGCATGAGGTGGCGGAGACGGTGGTCCGGCTCGCCGAAGAGAAGCGCAACCCGCCGGTCACGATCGACGACGCCGTCGCCCGACTTGCGAAAGCCGGCTTGCCGCGCTTCGCGGACCTTCTGACGTGTCACCTCGGGCACCGCGCGAGGTGACGCGGGCGCGGGTGGTGCACAGGTGGTGCGTGACGCCCGGAGAGGTCTAGACGACAAACAAGCCCCAGGTCGCTGACCTGGGGCTTTGTCGTGGAGCGGATGACGGGAATCGAACCCGCGCTATAAGCTTGGGAAGCTCATGTTCTACCATTAAACTACATCCGCGTAGCGGCCGGATTATCCCTGCCGCATCGTTGCATACTGTACCCCATGCGCCACTTGAGGCGAACTTCATGCCGTCGGCGGTGCGGAGTGCCGTCTGGAGGGTGTCCCCTTCATCCCCTAATGTGGCTCCTCGTCCACCACACGTGTAGGGGAAGGGACTTGATGGCTTCGATGGAGCGCACCGTCGTCCGTTGTGCCGAAGGGCATGTGTTCAGTACCGCCTCGTTCCCGCTTCAGCAGCTCGGGGCCGGGCGGATCGGGCCCGGGCGGCTCATTCGGTGTCCGCGGTGCGCGCGGTTGCGTCATGCGGTGCCGGTGGAGGCCGGGCGGCACTGAGCGCTGAAGTGCCGGGCGCGGGCGCCTGCCGATTGGGGCAGGTCCGCGCCCTCTGCGTATCGTGGGGGCGTGCTTCTCTCAGACAAGGACATCCGGGCCGAGATCGATGCCGGGCGGGTGCGCATCGACCCGTACGACGAATCCATGGTGCAGCCGTCGAGTATCGACGTGCGTCTCGACCGCTTCTTCCGGGTGTTCGAGAACCACCGCTACCCGCACATCGACCCCGCCGTCGAGCAGCTCGACCTGACGCGCGAGGTCGAGCCGGAGGGCGACGAGGCGTTCATCCTTCACCCGGGCGAGTTCGTGCTCGCTTCGACCTACGAGGTCATCACCCTCCCGGACGACATTGCCTCGCGGCTTGAGGGGAAGAGTTCCCTGGGGCGGCTCGGGCTCGTCACCCACTCGACCGCCGGGTTCATCGACCCCGGTTTCTCCGGGCACGTGACCCTGGAGCTGTCGAACCTCGCCACCCTGCCGATCAAGCTCTGGCCGGGGATGAAGATCGGCCAGCTGTGCATGTTCCGGCTGAGCTCGCCCGCGGAGTTCCCGTACGGGAGCGAGCGGTACGGCTCCCGGTACCAGGGGCAGCGGGGCCCGACGGCCTCCCGCTCCTACATGAACTTCCATCGGACCCAGGTGTGAGGCGGTCGCAGGCATGAGTGAAGTACGCGAGAACCTGACGTACGAGGGCTTCGGCGACGCCGTCCGCGAGCTGGCCCAGACCATCGCGGACGACGGCTACGAGCCCGACATCGTGCTCTCCATCGCCCGCGGTGGCGTCTTCGTCGCCGGTGGTCTGGCCTACGCCCTGGACTGCAAGAACATCCACCTCGTCAACGTGGAGTTCTACACCGGCGTCGGCACGACCCTTGAGATGCCCGTCATGCTGGCGCCCGTGCCGAACGCGATCGACTTCTCCGACAAGAAGGTCCTGATCGCCGATGACGTCGCCGACACCGGCAAGACCCTCAAGCTGGTCCACGACTTCTGCGTCGACCACGTGGCCGAGGTCCGCTCTGCGGTCATCTACGAGAAGTCCCACTCCCTCGTGAAGTGCGAGTACGTGTGGAAGAAGACCGACGAGTGGATCAACTTCCCCTGGTCGGTCCTGCCGCCCGTCGTGAAGCGCGAGGGCCAGGTCCTCGACGCCTGAGCGAGCCGGCGCCCCGGCGAGCCGGGGTGGGGGTCGGGTCCCCCGGTGCCCCAGCGTCCCCGCTGTCCCCGTTCCCCGCGGTCCGTCCGCTCAGGTGACCAGGTTGGCCAGCGCCCGGTAGGTGTGCGTGCCCGGGGCGCCGTCGAGCGGGCCCGTGTAGCCGCCCGTCTGGGCCAGGCGCTGGAGGGCGACGAGCGTCTCCGTGCCGGGGGTGCCGTCGAGCAGGCCGGAGTAGCCCCAACCGCGCAGGCAGGCCTGGATCCCGCCCCAGCTGTACGAGCCGAGCAGCCCGTCGGCCGGGCCGGCGTAGCCGCCCAGCCGGGCCATCCGCTGCATCGCCGCATGGGTGTGGGTGCCGGGGACGCCGTCGATCGGTCCGGTGTAGCCGAAGCGTCGCATGACGGTCTGGACGCCCTTCCAGGAGAGGGTGCCCATGACGCCGTCGATCGGTCCGGTGTAGCCGCCGGCGGTCGCCAGGGTCTGCAGGCCCTGGTAGGTGTGCGTGCCCGGGGCGCCGTCGAGCGGGCCGGTGTAGCCGTACCCGCGGAGGACCGTTTGGACGCCCCGCCACGACTCGGGGCCCGGGGCGCCGTCGATCGGCCCCGTGTAGCCGCCTGCCGCGGCGATCTTCTGCAGGGTCGCCCCGTCGGTGGTCGAGAGGGGGCCGGGGCCCGCTGCCGTCACGCTCAGGTAGGTGCGGACGGCCGCGAAGGCAAGGGGGCCGGGAACCCCGTCGATGGGGCCGGTGTAGCCGTAGTCCGCGGCCAGCAACTGGAGGCCCCGGTGGGTGTGGGTGCCGGGGACGCCGTCGATCGGACCGTCGTAGTAGCCCTGTGCGAGGACGGTCTGGACGCCCTTCCAGGAGAGGGTGCCCATGACGCCGTCGATCGGTCCGGTGTAGCCGCCGCGCCGGGCGACCTGCTGGAGCGTTTCGGCGTCCTCCGTCGCGAACGTGATGTTTCCGCCGGCCTGGTCGAGGTAGCCGCGCAGCCCTGCGTAGGTGTGCGGTCCCATGACGCCGTCGATCGGTCCGGTGTAGCCGCCGCGCCGGGCCAGCTCCTGGAGGCCGCGGTAGGTGTGCGTGCCGGGCACCCCGTCGGTCGGACCGTCGTAGAGGTCGAGCCGGGAGAGGAGCGTCTGCACGCCCTGCCAGCCGTTCGGCCCGAGGACGCCGTCGAGGGGGCCGGTGTACCCGCCCAGTCGGGCGATCCGTTGCAGGGTCACGCCGTCGTCGAGCGTGATCTCGGGCGTCGGGTCGGGCACCGGGTTCGGGCCGGGAGCCGGCAGGACCGCCGGTCCGAAGGCGTCCGGCCGCGCCCGGTTCAGGTCGACGGCGATGCCCTTGACCGATCCCGTGTCGCTGAACTGGTGGATCGCCCAGTCCGGATACGCGGTGCCGATCCTCGGACTGCCCGCGGGAGCGCCGTAGTCCGCCACCCAGAGCTTCGCCCCGGTCGCCCGGGTCAGCGGCCAGCTCCGCGAGGTGAGGAGGGAGGAGTAGGTGTAGAGGAAGGGGATCGTGCCGAGCCGGTCCTTCACGATGTCGATGAACTCCGCCGTCTGGGCGTCCGTCCAGACCGGGCTCTGGTCCACGCCCTCGACGTCGACCATGAGGGGCTCGCCGGCACGGTAGTCGCGCAGGTGGGACAGGAAGTGTTCGGCGTCGGTGTCCGCCGCTCCCCAGCCGGTCATCCAGTAGTGGCCGACGAGGAAGCCGGCGGCCCGGGCCTCGTCGACCTGCCGCACGTAGTGGGGCGAGGTGTAGGGCTGGTGGGTGGAGTCGTTGGAGCCGCCGGACTTCACGACGCAGAACCGGAAGCCGGCGCTGCGCGCGGCCAGGAAGTCGAGGGAGGCCTGGCTGGTGCCGACGTCGATCCCGTAGATCGGATCCGTGGGCGACGGGGCGGGTGCCGGCCCCGGCGCCGGCGGGGCGGACGGCGGGTGCGCGGACAGCCAGCCCGAGACGCCACGGATCGTGTTCGGACCGAGGATCCCGTCGATCGGTCCGGTGTAGCCGCCGTCCCGGGCGAGCGCCTGGACGGCCCGGTACGTCGCGGATCCGGGCACGCCGTCCACGGGGCCGGTGTAGCCGTAGCCGCGGACGGCGGTCTGGACGCCTTTCCAGGAGTGGGTGCCCATGACGCCGTCGATCGGTCCGGTGTAGTCGCCGCGCCGGGCGAGCGTCTGCAGCACCTGCTGGTCGTCCGCGGTCAGGACGTAGGCGGTGCCGCCGGGCCCCGGGGTGCCCACGTCGGCCATCCGCGAACCGACGTTGTCCAGCGTCCAGCCCAGGTACACCAGACCGGAGAGCGCGTCGTACCGGGCCACGGACTGGGTGCCGATGCGGTGGCCGCCGGGGGCGAAGTCCTCTCCGCCGGAGAGATGGGTGGTGGCCATCAGACAGCGGCTGCCGCCGCCGTCGAGGTCCAGGGCCACGTGGCCGGGCGTGCGCCGCACCGCGTTGGCCCACCAGTGGAAGGCGCCACGGGGAGCGGCCGAGTGGTCCGGGTGCCCCTCCCCGGACGCCTCCCACGCGTCGTACGCCGTGCCCCGCGAACTGCTCAGGTCACAGGCCCGGAACATCAGGGACTGGCACATGTCGGACCAGTCGCGGCCGTTGTCGAAGCCGGCGTCACCGCCGTCGGTGACGTGCAGCCGGGCCCACTGCTCGGCCCCGGCGACCGTTCTCGTCAACTCGTGCCCCTTTGCTCGGTGTCGGGTGTCGGGTGTCGGGTGTCGGATGTCAGGGAGCGGAGAGGACGTCGAGGCGCGTCGAGGCGAGGATCGCCTCCGCCCCCACCAGTTGCGCCCGGAGGACCGGCCGCGTTCCCACCGCAGCGGTCGGCACCGCGCCGTGGCGCAGCCAGGGATCCAGGACGACGGTTCCGTCCGTGTGCGTGTCCAGGTCCAGATAGCCGTGCGGAACGGCCGACTTGAGGCCCTCCGACACTTCGAGCCAGATGCTGGGGCGGGCCGTCTGGAACGCGCTGAGGGAGAACCGCACCCGGCGGCCGGGCAACGGCCGGCCGTCGTGCGAGACGAGGGCGAACACCACTCCCGCGGCCGTGGCCCCGGATCGGGCCCGTGGTCCGGTGGCCCGCCACGCATAGCCCGGGGCCCCGAAGGATCCCCGTACCCCCGGGGCGGGCGCCGGGGCGCCGACCGCCGCGGCCGTGCCGCCCGCGCCCGCCCCCAGGGCCAGGCCCGCCAGCAGCGCCCCGGTCGTCCGCAGGACGGACCGCCGGGACGTCCCCCGCTCCTCGCCGTCGACTTGCTCGGGCACGTGACCTCCTGGGTTTCCCTGTGCTGCCGCTCGCACCGCGGACCGGTCAAGACCACCCCACGGCCGGTGCGCCGGCAACCCAACGAATCCGCGGAACCGCACGTGGTTCCGCGGATTCGTTGGGTTGTCGGCACCGGGCCGGACCGGTGTGATGAGCGGGCTCGCGAGCTGCCGAAGGACCCCCGTCAGTCGATTCAGCACAGGGAGAAGCATTGTCCGAGAACGAGGCACGGCACCGTTGTGGCGGCGACCTGGACGAGCCGCACGTCCCCTCGGGGATGAGCCGCCGCACCCTGTTGCGCGGAGCGGTGGTGGGTGGGGGCGCGCTGGCCGCCGGTGGGCTCGTCCTGCCCACGAGCGCGTACGCCGTCCCCGCGATCTACAACCCGTTCGCCGCGTACGCCATCACCGGGCCGTGGGACCCGCCGAACCACAACGGGGTCGACTTCGGCATGGCCGTGGGGACTTCGCTGCCGGCCTGTGCCGCCGGAACGATCGAGAACATCCCGTACAACGGCACCGGTGGGCACACCGTCACCATCCACCACGCCGATGGATACCGCAGCCAGTACATGCACCTGTCCAAGTTCCTCCTGGCCAACGGCACCTACGTGGCCGCCGGGAAGGTCGTCGGGCTCTCCGGCGGAGCGGCCGGGGCCGACGGCGCGGGCAACTCGACCGGTCCGCACCTGCACTGGCACGTCATCAACCCCAACGGCGTCCGGGTCAACCCGCTCTCCTTCGGCTCCACCCCTCCCCCCGTCCAGGGGGAGGGGCTGACCCTGCAGAAGATCGCCGGTGCCGGCGGCTACACCGGTCCCCTGGACGGGGTGCCGGGCACCCACACCTGGCTCGGCGTGCAGCAGGTGATGAAGGGCTACGGGTACACCGGTCCGATCGACGGGGCGCCGGGCGGCAACACCTACGCCGCGCTCCAGAGGCTGGCGCAGAAGGGCGGGTACGGCGGCCCGATCGACGGAGTGATGGGCACCAACTCCTGGAAGGGCGTCCAGACCGTCCTGCGCCGGTTCGGCTACACGGGTCCGATCGACGGGGCGCCGGGCAGCAACACCTGGGCGGCCCTCCAGCGCCTCGCCAAGCTCGGCGGTTACACCGGTCCGGCCGACGGGGTGCTGGGCTCCCTGTCGTGGAAGGGCGTGCAGAAGGTGCTCACCGGCTACGGCTACACGGGTCCGATCGACGGCGCGCCGGGCACCGGCACCTACGCCGCGCTCCAGCGGATGGCCCGGCTCGGCGGCTACACCGGTCCGATCGACGGCGTCCCCGGCACCCACACCTGGGCTGCGCTCGCCAAGCTCGTCTGACGGACCGGACCGTCTTCCTCCGCGATCCGCCCTCCCCGCCGGTCCCGCTCAACTATCTTCATCGTGAAGCGTCGCAGGGCTGCCGCAGCCCGACGAATCCGCGCGCCTTCCGGCGGTCCCGACCGCCCGGAGTCGAGGAGGACGATGAGGATCCGCAACGGGCTGCGGCGGGTCGCGGAGCTGCCCACGACCAGGGCCGGCGTCGAGCGGGCCTTCTCCTACTTCACCGTGGGGGTCCGTCTCGGGACCGTCGCGCAGATGGTCCCCGCGGTGCGGCTCGGTGCGGGGCGGGCGCCCGACGAGACCGCCTACCTCGCGTGCTGGGGTGCCGCCGCCCTGGCCGCGGTCGCGGTGAGCGCGGCGACGTTCGTGCGCCGCCGGCCCCTGGGCACCCTTGCGTCCGTGCTCGACTTCGGGCTCGCCTGCGCGCTGCTGGTCCTCGGTCCGCTGGTGCTCGCGCCCTGGGACCGGTTCGGTACCTGGACCGCCTTCCAGCCGGGATACGCACTGTCCGTCATCATCACGGCCGGCGGGGTGCGGGGCTTCGGCGTCTGGGCGGGCAGCCTGCTCGCCGTCTCCCTCTGCTACGTGCTCTACCTCGGTGGCGACGTCGAGGGCGACATGGTGCCGACCGCGGTCGGCAACGTCCTGACCTACGTGGTGTACGCGCTGGTGGCCCGCATGTTCTTCGGGTACACCCGCCGCATCGCCCGGGACGCCGACGCCTCGCGCGCCCGTGCCGCCGAACTCGCCCGGCGCGAGGAGGAACGGCGGGCCCAGGTGATGATGCACAACGGCGTCGCCGTCATGCGGCTGCTGACCGAGCAGGGGGACGCCGTCTCGCGCGCCCGGCTCGTCGACCAGGCGGAGGTGGAGCTGCGGCGGATGCGTTCCTATCTGCGCGGAGGGGGCCGGGACGGGGCGGGGCCGGACGCTCCGGGCGGGCCGGACGGTCCGGACGGTCCGGACGGCCGGGACGGGGCGCCGGAAGGCGGCCGGCGTGCGGAGGGGGAGGGCCGGCGGATCGCGCTGGTCCCGATGGTCCGCCGGGTGTGCGAGCGCTTCGCCGACCTGAACGTCATCGCGTCGGTCGACCTGGGCACCGGCCTGAGCGTCACCGCCGCGCAGGCCGAGGCCCTGGAGCGTGCGCTGGGGAGCCTGTTGCTGAACGTCCGCGTGCACGCCCGCGCCCAGCAGGTGGTGGTGCACCTGGACGAGGAGGCGGGCGGGGGCTGGACGTTGACGGTGCACGACGACGGAGTCGGCTTCGACCCGTCGTCGGTGACGGCGGGGGTCGGGCTGCGGGAGGTGGTCGTGGGCGAGCTGCGCCGACGGGGCCTCGACGTGGGGATCGCGTCCGCCGCGGGCGAGGGGACGACCGCGACCATCACCGCGTGCCCGGGGCCGGAGGGCCGTCCGGTGCGGCCGACGGTACGGGCCGCCTTCGCGGAGGCGCCGTGAGGCCCGCGGTGGCGGTCGTCGACGACGCGTCGTTGATCCGCGAGTCGGTCGGTCCGTTGATGCCCGGCCTCGACGTCGTCGCCGCGGTCGCGACGGTGGAGGAGTTGGTGCGCCGCGGCCCCGTGGTGGACGTCGTCCTGCTCGACCTCCACCTGTCCAACCTCGAACGGCAGCCCGACGTCCGCCAGGGCGTCGCCGCCGTTCGCACCCTGACCCGACGTGGCTATCGCGTCTGCGTCTACAGCCAGGAGGAGCGTCGCTTCGTGCTGGCGGCGTGCCTCGCGGCCGGTGCGAGCGGCATCGTCTCCAAGGCCCTGCCCCGGGACCGGGCCGAACGGCTCTTCCTCGACGTCGCGGCCGGCGGCACCGTCGTTCCGGCAGCGGTCGTCGGCATCCTCGAAGTGCTCGTCCGACGCGACTGCATCACGCTGTTGAGCGAGCGTCAGCGCCAGGTCCTGCACGGGCGGGCCCGCGGACTGAGCTACGCCCGGCTCGCACGGGAGCTGTTCGTGAGCGAGTCGACGCTGCGCGGTTACTGGTTCGACCTGACCAGGTCGCTGTCGGAGTCCTTGCGGAGCCTGACGCCGGGTGAGATCGAGCGGGCCCTGGGACTCGCGCCGGGCGACCTGCTGGAGTTCTGGGCCGACGGGACGACGGACCGCAAGGACTGGTGGCGGATCGGCGGCGTCCGTTGAGCACCGGGCGGCACCACCGAGACGAGGAGCCCCCCACCGCGTGCGGTGGGGGGCTCCTCGGGGTCCGTGCGGGCGCCGTTACAGCGTGCCCAGTTTGATCAGGCTCAGCAGCGCCACCAGCTGGATCGCCGATGCGCCCAGCGCCTTCGGCCAGGGCAGGTCGTGCGAGCGGCTCACCATCACGGTGAAGAGCGCGCCCGCCGCCAGCCAGGTCGCCCAGCCGATGACCTGGACGAGACCGTTCTCGCCGCCCAGGAAGAGCGCGAAGAGCAGACGCGGCGCATCCGTGATCGACATGATCAGCATCGAGAGGCCGATGGTCGGCTGCCAGGAGCCGTCACCGCCCAGCTGGCGGGCGAGGGTGTGGGTGACCGCGCCGAGGATCAGACCGCCGACCACGAAGCCGAGGGCGGTCATCAGGACGTACGGGACCGCCGTCGACAGGGTCGCGTTGATCGCTTCCTCGCGGGCCTGGTCGAAGCCGAAGATCGCCAGGAGTCCGTAGAGGAAGGTGACGGACAGCGCCGGGCCCCAGACCGCGTAGTCCCGCATCTGCAGGAACGTGTCCGCCGGGCGCAGCACGATGCCGCTCAGCAGCTGCTTCCAGGGCAGTCGGGGCCCCGTCGGGGCGGGGGCGCCGGAGGGGCCGCCCTGGCCGTACGGGTCGTCCACGCTGAACATCTGGGTGTGGCCCGGGTTGTTCGCCGTCGCCGCGTGCTGCCGGGGCTGCTGGCCGTACGGTTCGCCGAAGTACTCCGGTTCGCCGTGGGACTGCTGCGGTTGCCCCTGCTGCCCGTACGGCTGCGTCTGTTGTTGCTGCTGCTGCCACTGCTGCTGCGGGTAGGGCGGCGGGGCCGCGTTGTACCCGTACGGCGCCTGCTGCGGTTGTTGTTGCGGGGGGCGGTTGTCCCTGCCGCGTCCGTTCCTGAATCCAGCCACGTCATCGAACGTACCTGCTTCGGCTGTGGACTCGCTCCTTTGCGGCTGACCTGTGACATCCCCTAGGGGGCGTCGGGGGTGTGACGGGGGCGCGGGGGAGTGCGGGCGGGCCGTCGCGGGGCGCGGGGACCCCGACCGGGTGGCGCGGTTCCCCCGGCCCCGCGCCGTGCCGCTGCGGACGTGCGCGAGGGGGCCGCCCCGCGCTCCTCGCGCGTTGCGGCCCCCTCGCGGTCCGGGCTCAGACGGCCGGTGTCGGCTCCTCGGCGGCCGGCTCCTCCGGCTCCACCGGGGTCTTCACCGAGTCGAGCAGCAGCTGGGCGACGTCGACGACGGTGACGGACTCCTTGGCCTTGCCCTCGTTCTTCTTGCCGTTGACCGAGTCGGTCAGCATGACCAGGCAGAAGGGGCAGGCGGTGGAGACGATGTCCGGGTTGAGGGACAGGGCCTCGTCGACGCGCTCGTTGTTGATGCGCTTGCCGATCCGCTCCTCCATCCACATCCGGGCACCGCCGGCGCCGCAGCAGAAGCCGCGCTCCTTGTGGCGGTGCATCTCCTGCTGGCGCAGGCCCGGGACGGCGGACATGATCTCGCGCGGCGGCGTGTAGACCTTGTTGTGGCGGCCCAGGTAGCAGGGGTCGTGGTAGGTGATGAGGCCCTCGACCGGGGTCACCGGGATCAGCTTGCCCTCGTCGATGAGGTGCTGGAGCAGCTGGGTGTGGTGGATGACCTCGTAGTCGCCGCCGAGCTGCGGGTACTCGTTGGCGATGGTGTTGAAGCAGTGCGGGCAGGTCGAGACGATCTTCTTGGCCGACTTCGGCTTCTTCGTCGACTCGTCCTCGTCGTCCTCGCCGAAGGCCATGTTCAGCATCGCGACGTTCTCCTGGCCGAGCTGCTGGAAGAGCGGCTCGTTGCCCAGGCGGCGCGGGGAGTCACCGGTGCACTTCTCCTCGCCGCCCATGATCGCGAACTTGACGCCCGCGATGTGCAGCAGCTCGGCGAAGGCCTTGGTGGTCTTCTTGGCGCGGTCCTCCAGGGCGCCGGCGCAGCCGACCCAGTACAGGTAGTCGACTTCGGAGAGGTCCTCGACGTCCTTGCCGACGATCGGGACCTCGAAGTCGACCTCCTTGGTCCACTCGACCCGCTGCTTCTTGGCCAGGCCCCAGGGGTTGCCCTTCTTCTCCAGGTTCTTGAGCATCGTGCCCGCCTCGGACGGGAACGCCGACTCGATCATGACCTGGTAGCGGCGCATGTCGACGATGTGGTCGATGTGCTCGATGTCCACCGGGCACTGCTCGACGCAGGCGCCGCAGGTGGTGCAGGACCACAGGACGTCCGGGTCGATGACGCCGTTCTCCTCGGCGGTGCCGATCAGCGGGCGCTCGGCCTCGGCGAGGGCCGCGGCCGGAACGTCCTTGAGCTGCTCCTCGGTGGCCTTCTCGTCGCCCTCCATGGTCTTGCCGCCGCCCGCGAGCAGGTACGGCGCCTTGGCGTGCGCGTGGTCGCGCAGCGACATGATGAGGAGCTTGGGGGAGAGCGGCTTGCCGGTGTTCCAGGCGGGGCACTGCGACTGGCAGCGACCGCACTCGGTGCAGGTGGAGAAGTCGAGGATGCCCTTCCAGGAGAACTGCTCGACCTGGGAGACGCCGAAGACGGCGTCCTCGGCCGGGTCCTCCCAGTCGATCTCCTTGCCGCCGGTGGTCATCGGCTGGAGCGCGCCGAGGGCGGTGGAGCCGTCGGCGTTGCGCTTGAACCAGATGTTCGGGAAGCCGAGGAAGCGGTGCCAGGCGACGCCCATGTTGGTGTTGAGCGAGACCGTGATCATCCAGGTGAAGGACGTGACGATCTTGAGCGCCGCGAAGAAGTAGGTGAGGTGCTGGATCGTGCCCAGGTCCAGGCCGTCCAGGAGCGCGATCAGCGGGTACGAGGCGAAGAAGCCCGGCTCCCAGCCGGTCACGTGGTGCTGGACGCCTTCGAGGGCGCGGAGCGTCATGATGCAGACGCCGACGATGAGGATGACGGCCTCGACGAAGTACGCCTGACCGGTCTTGGAGCCGGCGAAGCGGGACTTGCGGCCGGCCTTGTTCGGCGTGCTCAGCTGGCGGATGACGATGAGGGTCACGATGCCGAGCACCGTCATCAGGCCGAGGAACTCGGTGAAGATCTCGTACGGCAGCCAGTCGCCGATGATCGGGATCAGCCAGTCGGCCTGGAAGAGCTGGCCGAAGGCGTTCACGATGGTGAGGAGCAGGGAGAAGAAGCCCACCGCCACGAACCAGTGCGCGAAGCCGACGATCCCCCAGCGGTTCATGCGCGTGTGGCCGAGGAATTCCTTGACCAGCGTGATGGTGCGCTGCTTGGGGTCACCGGTGCGCGTGCCGGCCGGTACCGGCTGACCGAGCCGCACGAAGCGGTAGATCTGCACGGTGGCGCGGCCGAACAGCGCGACGGCCACCACCGTGATGGCGATCGACACGATGATCGCGGCGAGTTGCATGACGGGCTCCTCGGGCGGGCCTACTAAGCGGTAACTTATTGAGTTCCTGCTGAGATTACCCGTTCGCGGCGCCGCACTGTAGCGGCGCCCGCGGTGATGTGTGTCGCTCAGGCAAACCTTGCCGTGCGACGCCTGCGGACTGCTGGAAGCGTACGCGCAAGGATCAGCAGGTCCATTCCCAGCCAGTGGTCGTCCACATAGTGGAGGTCCAGCAGCTCGCGTTCCTCCCACGGCAGGTCCGAACGGCCGCTGATCTGCCACGGACCGGTGAGTCCCGGGCGCACGGAGAGCCGGCGCCGGCCCTCGCCCGTGCACTCGCGGTGGGTCGGGCTCAGCGGGCAGGGGCCGACGAGCGACATCCGGCCCGCCACGACGTGCAGGAGCAGGGGCAGCGCGGCCAGCGGGCCCCTGGTGCGGAAGGTCAGCATCGTGAACGGCCGCCCCTCCAGCCCGGCCACCGTCCGGCGTCGCAGCACGGCGCGCTCCGAGGGCGTCGAGCGGAGCGCGGTCGAGAGCGCGACGGCGGCGGCCAGGGGGGAGAGGAGGACGAGGAGGGCCAGTCCGCCCGTCAGGTCGAGCACGCGCTTCGCCGCCATGGCCCCTACCCTCCGACAAGAATCATGGGATATTCGTGGGATATGCCTGCTTTGCCCGGCAGGGGCCTTCGGACTCTCTCACGGTGCACCCCGTCCGCGCCCGCACCGACGCGCTCACACCCCCTCTTTGAGTGATGCTGCGGACGAAGACTTGAGTCGACTTCACTCAAGTCTGTTGACGTGCTCCCCTTCCTCGTGCATCCTTGAGTCAGTTCCACTCAAGTCAGTCAGCTGGAGGAATCGAAATGGCACGTGCGGTCGGCATCGACCTGGGCACGACTAACTCCGTCGTCAGCGTTCTGGAAGGCGGCGAGCCCACCGTCATCACCAACGCCGAGGGCGCCAGGACCACGCCGTCCGTCGTCGCCTTCGCGAAGAACGGCGAGGTGCTCGTCGGCGAGGTGGCCAAGCGCCAGGCCGTCACCAACGTCGACAGGACCATCCGGTCGGTCAAGCGCCACATGGGCACCGACTGGAAGATCGACATCGACGGCAAGAGCTTCAACCCGCAGCAGATGAGCGCCTTCATCCTGCAGAAGCTCAAGCGCGACGCCGAGGCCTACCTGGGCGAGAAGGTCGTCGACGCGGTCATCACCGTCCCGGCGTACTTCAACGACTCCGAGCGCCAGGCTACCAAGGAGGCCGGTGAGATCGCGGGCCTCAACGTCCTGCGCATCGTCAACGAGCCGACCGCCGCCGCCCTGGCGTACGGCCTGGACAAGGACGACCAGACGATCCTCGTCTTCGACCTCGGTGGCGGCACCTTCGACGTGTCCCTCCTGGAGATCGGTGACGGCGTCGTCGAGGTGAAGGCCACCAACGGTGACAACCACCTCGGTGGTGACGACTGGGACCAGCGCGTCGTCGACTACCTGGTGACGCAGTTCCAGAACGGCCACGGCGTGGACCTGGCCAAGGACAAGATGGCCCTCCAGCGTCTGCGCGAGGCGGCCGAGAAGGCGAAGATCGAGCTCTCCTCCTCGACCGAGACCACGATCAACCTGCCCTACATCACGGCCTCCGCCGAGGGCCCGCTGCACCTGGACGAGAAGCTCACGCGCGCCCAGTTCCAGCAGCTCACCTCCGACCTGCTCGAGCGCTGCAAGGTGCCGTTCCACAACGTCATCAAGGACGCGGGCATCCAGCTCAGCGAGATCGACCACGTCGTCCTCGTCGGCGGCTCGACCCGCATGCCGGCCGTCGCCGAGCTCGTCAAGGAGCTGACCGGTGGCCGCGAGGCCAACAAGGGCGTCAACCCGGACGAGGTCGTCGCCATCGGCGCCGCGCTCCAGGCCGGTGTCCTCAAGGGTGAGGTCAAGGACGTCCTGCTCCTCGACGTGACCCCGCTGTCCCTCGGCATCGAGACCAAGGGCGGCATCATGACCAAGCTCATCGAGCGCAACACCACGATCCCGACCAAGCGGTCCGAGATCTTCACGACGGCCGAGGACAACCAGCCGTCCGTGCAGATCCAGGTCTACCAGGGCGAGCGCGAGATCGCGGCGTACAACAAGAAGCTCGGCATGTTCGAGCTGACCGGTCTGCCGCCGGCGCCGCGCGGCGTCCCGCAGATCGAGGTCGCCTTCGACATCGACGCCAACGGCATCATGCACGTGACCGCGAAGGACCTGGGCACGGGCAAGGAGCAGAAGATGACCGTCACCGGCGGCTCCTCGCTGCCGAAGGACGAGGTCGACCGGATGCGCCAGGAGGCCGAGCAGTACGCGGAGGAGGACCACCGCCGCCGCGAGGCCGCCGAGTCCCGCAACCAGGGCGAGCAGCTCGTCTACCAGACGGAGAAGTTCCTCAAGGACAACGAGGACAAGGTCCCGGGCGACGTCAAGACCGAGGTCGAGGCCGCTCTCGCCGAGCTGAAGGAGAAGCTCAAGGGCGAGGACACCGGCGAGATCCGCACCGCCACCGAGAAGGTCGCGGCCGTCTCGCAGAAGCTCGGCCAGGCCCTGTACGCCGACGCCCAGGCCGCCGGCGGCGACGCGGGTGCGGCCCCCAAGGGCGGCGCTGACGACGACGTCGTCGACGCCGAGATCGTCGACGAGGACAAGCCGAAGGGCGGCCAGGCGTGACCGAGGAGACCCCGGGCTTCGAGGAGAAGCCCGACGTCCCCTCCGGCGCCACGCCTGACGACGCCGCCGAGGCCGTCGAGAACTCCACCGAGGAGGACTCGACGGCCCCGGCCGGGGACGCGAGCAGCCAGAAGTCGGCCGGTACGGCGGGCCTCACGGCCCAGCTGGACCAGCTGCGCTCCGCGCTCGACGAGCGCACCGGCGACCTGCAACGGCTCCAGGCCGAGTACCAGAACTACCGCCGCCGCGTGGAGCGGGACCGGGTCACGGTCAAGGAGATCGCCGTCGCGAGCCTCCTGTCCGAGCTCCTGCCCGTCCTCGACGACGTCGGCCGGGCCCGGGAGCACGGAGAGCTCGTGGGCGGGTTCAAGTCGGTGGCCGAATCGTTGGAGACCGTCGTCGCCAAGATGGGTCTGCAGCAGTTCGGCAAGGAGGGCGAGCCCTTCGACCCGACGATCCACGAGGCCCTGATGCACTCGTACGCGCCGGACGTCACCGAGACGACCTGCGTGGCGATCCTGCAGCCGGGGTACCGGATTGGCGAGCGGACCATCCGGCCCGCCCGCGTGGCCGTCGCCGAGCCCCAGCCGGGGGCGCAGGCCAAGGCCGAGGAGTCGGACGACTCCGAGAACGACAACGAGTAACAGCCGTACCCGTACGCGGGAGGAGGGACGTCGATGAGCACGAAGGACTTCGTCGAGAAGGACTACTACAAGGTTCTCGGCGTCCCCAAGGACGCCACCGAGGCGGAGATCAAGAAGGCGTACCGGAAGCTCGCCCGCGAGAACCATCCGGACGCCAACAAGGGCGACGCCAGTGCCGAGGCCCGCTTCAAGGAGATCTCCGAGGCGAACGACGTCCTCGGCGACCCCAAGAAGCGCAAGGAGTACGACGACGCCCGCGCCCTCTTCGGCAACGGCGGCTTCCGGGCCGGCGGCCCGGGCGGCGGCGGCTCCTTCAACTTCGACCTGGGCGACCTCTTCGGGGGAGCCCAGGGCGGGGCCGGCGGCTTCGGCGGTGGCGCCGGCGGTGGCGGCATCGGGGACGTCTTCGGCGGTCTGTTCAACCGGGGCGGGGGAGCGGGCACCCGCACCCAGCCGCGGCGCGGCCAGGACATCGAGTCCGAGGTGACGCTCAGCTTCACCGAGGCCATCGAGGGCGCCACCGTGCCGCTGCGGATGTCCAGCCAACAGCCGTGCACGGCGTGCTCGGGCACCGGTGACAAGAACGGCACGCCCCGGGTGTGCCCGACCTGCGTCGGCACCGGCCAGGTCTCGCGCGGCAGCGGCGGCGGCTTCTCGCTGACCGACCCCTGCGTGGACTGCAAGGGCCGCGGCCTCATCGCCGAGAACCCCTGCGAGGTCTGCAAGGGCAGCGGTCGGGCCAAGTCCTCCCACACCATGCAGGTCCGCATCCCGGCCGGCGTGAGCAACAGCCAGAAGATCCGACTGCGCGGCAAGGGCGCGCCGGGCGAGCGCGGCGGGCCCAACGGCGACCTGTACGTCGTCGTGCACGTCGACGCCCACCCGGTCTTCGGCCGCAAGGACGACAACCTCACCGTCACGGTGCCGATCTCCTTCGCTGAGGCGGCACTCGGCGGCGAGATCAAGGTGCCGACCCTCGGCGGTCCCGCGGTCACCCTGAAGCTGCCCGCGGGCACCCCGAACGGCCGGACCATGCGGGCCCGGGGCAAGGGCGCGGTCCGCAAGGACGGCACCCGCGGCGACCTCCTGGTGACGGTCGAGGTCGCGGTGCCGAAGGAGTTGGACGACAAGGCACGCGAGGCCCTGGAGACCTTCCGCGAGGCGACGGCCTCCGAGGACCCGCGGGCCGCGCTGTTCCAGGCGGCGAAGGGAGCGTGACGCGGTGGAAGGACGCCGACGCAATCCGTACGAACTGACCGACGAGTCACCGGTGTACGTCATCTCGGTGGCGGCGCAGCTCTCCGGCCTGCACCCACAGACCCTGCGGCAGTACGACCGGCTCGGCCTGGTCTCCCCCGACCGCACGGCGGGGCGCGGGCGGCGCTACTCGGCCCGCGACATCGAGCTGCTCCGTCAGGTGCAGCAGCTGTCACAGGACGAGGGCATCAACCTGGCCGGAATCAAGCGGATCATCGAACTGGAGAACCAGGTCGCCGCGCTCCAGGCCCGGGTGGCCGAGCTGTCGGCGGCGGTCGAGGGCGCGGCGGCGACGCTGCGCCAGCGCGAGGCCCAGGTCCATGCCTCGTACCGGCGGGACCTGGTTCCGTACACCGACGTGCAGCAGGCGAGCGCCCTGGTGGTGTGGCGCCCGAAGCGCGGCGAGTAGCCCTTCACCGGCTGGTGTCCGAGGCCCCCTCCCCATGGGCGGAGGGGGCCTCGGACGTGTGCCCGGGGTCGGTCATTCGTCCCGTTCGAGGATGCCCGACTGGGCGATGAGGTAGCCGAGTTGTGCGCGGCTTCCGCTGCCGAGCGCGGCGGCGAGCTTGGCGATGTGTGCCCGGCAGGTCCGCACGTTCATGCCGAGCCGGCGGGCGATGGCCTCGTCCACGTGGCCCTCGACGAGGAGCCGGGCGATGGAGTGCTGGACGCCGCTGATCCCCTCCCGCGGTTGGGCGTTGGGGAGTTGCTCGCCGAACGGGGTGGCCCGCGCCCAGGACTGTTCGAAGACCGACGCCAGGTACTCGACCAGGCCGGGATGACGCAGTTCCAGGGCGACCTGGCGGTCCTGCCGTGCCGGTATGAGTGCCACCGAGCGGTCGATGATGATGAGCCGCTCGATGCTCTCCTCCAGGGTGCGGACCTGGAGCCGGTCCATTCCGGCCTGTTCGAGGTAGACCTGCATGCCGGGGCTGTGCCGTGCGGTGTGCTGGTAGAGCGTGCGCACGTGGACCCCGCGGTCGAGCAGCGGCTGGATCCGGTTGAGGGCGGTGTTGAGCGTGTGCTCGCTGCGCGCGCCGCCGGGCTGGATGGTGAGGAGTTCCTGGGAGCACTCGGCCGTGACCCGGCTCAGCACGGCGTCTATGCGGTGGATGCCTTCGAGGACGGTGATGGCGTGGGTGGTCGACGGGTCCTGGGCGCTGATCGCCATGAACTGCTCGAAGGTGCTGGACAGTCCCATGGCCAGGGCGCGCCGCTCCTGGATCTCGCGCTCCAGGGGATGGACGAGCCGGGCGAGCGCGGCCGAAGGTGGAACCGGACGGAGCCACACCGGGTCGTCGGGATCCGGATGGAGCAGGTCGAGGTCCATGAGGCAGGGAGTGGCTTCTGCCTCACTCCTTGTGATTCGCCCGATGCGCAACGCACGTGCGTACAAGTCCGATCCGACGGTACAGAGGTCGACATGCCCGTGAGGATGTGCGTTGGATGTGTCATTTTGAGCCATTTGTACACCCCCCAGGATCCTGTATTTCAGGAACATGATGCATTGCCCCAGTGGTGTGCGCGCAAAGAGTGAGCCATCGTCTAAGGCGCGGGGGAGAGGAAACCATCAAGTGAGGTCGAAGCTGCTCATGTCCAGGAAAATGCTTCGCTCGATACTTGCTTCCGTCTTCATAGGGGCGGCAGCAGCAGGAGCGCTGGCCGTCGGCGACCCGGTGTGGGACAGCGAGCCCGCCCTGGTGGCCGCAGCCCCGAACGACCCGGTGTGGGACGTCACTCCGGCGCGGCAGACCGACCCGGTGTGGGACGTCACTCCGGCGCGGCAGGCCGACCCGGTGTGGGACTTCGCCCCGGCGAACGAGGAAGCATGACGGTCCCGCCGGACGACCCCAGGTTCCGCCGGGAGATGGCCTCGGCCTATCGGTCCGGCTGGCACTTCGTCGATCTCGCCACGGCCATCCCCCACCGTGGTGACTCGCTGAAGATCACGCTCTTCGGAGAGCCCGTGGTCGTTGCACGCGAACACGACGAGGACGTCCGGGCCTACCGCTGTCTGCGGCGCCCCCGGGGCGCTCCTCAGCCCATCCGGTGTGCCATCCGGTACGGCATGATCTTCGTCAACCTCGACCAGCGGGACCACCAGCTGATCGAACCCGAGACCATGGCCACTCCCCGCAGTGCCTGAGCGATTCCCCCGTCGTTGTAGATCGCTCAGGTGCTTCCCCCACACAGCGGCGCCATCGCGGACCTGAAACGCGATGGCGCCGCTGTGCTGCGTCCGAAGGTCCTTCGAAGGTCCTCCGCGCTCCTCAGGCGCGGCCCATCGCCCGGGTGAGGGCGATCTCGATGACGACCCGGTCCGGGTTCGGGGTCGGCGTGCGCCCGTAGCGCTCGGCGTAGCGGGCGACGGCGTCCGCGACGACCTCGGCGTCCGCCCGGACGTGGGCGATGCCCTCCAGGGTGGCCCAGCGCCCCTTGTCCACCTGGCAGACCGCGACCCGTGCGCCGTCCGCGCCCGCCGCCAGGACGTTGGCGACCTTCCGGCTGTTCTTGTTGGTGATCACGCGCGCGTACCCCTGCTCCGGGTCGTAGGTGACGCCGACCGCGACGACGTGCGGGGTGCCGTCCGGGCGCGGGGTGGTCAGGGTGCACATGTGGTACTCGCGCCAGAAGCTGAGGTACGAGTCGGAGGGGTTCCTCGGGTCTGTGGCCATGCCGGGAAACTACCCGGGCAGAACTCCCTTCAATAACTTGAGTCGATTCCACTCATGTTTGTGTATGGTGGAAGGGTCAAAGGAAGAAGTGGACCCGCGACCTTCGAGGAGGAGCACCGCACGTGGACGCCGAACTGACCAACAGGAGCCGGGACGCGATCAACGCGGCGACCAGCCGCGCCGTGTCCGAAGGGCATCCGGACCTGACCCCCGCACACCTGCTGCTCGCACTCCTCGCAGGTCAGGACAACGAGAACATCGTCGACCTGCTCGCCGCCGTCGAAGCCGACCAGGCCGCCGTCCGCTCCGGCGCGGAGCGCCTGCTCGCCGCCCAGCCGAGCGTCACCGGGTCCACCGTCGCGCCGCCGCAGCCCAACCGCGAGCTGCTCGCCGTCATCGCGGACGCCGCACAGCACGCCAAGGAGCTCGGCGACGACTTCCTGTCGACCGAGCACCTGCTCATCGGGATCGCCGCCAAGGGCGGTCAGGCCGGTGAGATCCTCGACCGGCAGGGTGCGAGCGCGAAGCGACTGCTCGACGCCTTCGAGACGAACAGGGGAGGACGCCGGGTGACCACGCCCGACCCGGAGGGGCAGTACAAGGCACTGGAGAAGTTCGGCACGGACTTCACCGCCGCCGCGCGCGAGGGCAAGCTCGACCCGGTCATCGGCCGCGACCACGAGATCCGGCGCGTCGTCCAGGTCCTGTCCCGCCGCACCAAGAACAACCCGGTCCTCATCGGCGAGCCCGGCGTCGGCAAGACCGCCGTCGTCGAGGGCCTCGCCCAGCGGATCGTGAAGGGTGACGTCCCGGAGTCCTTGAAGAACAAGCGCCTCGTCTCGCTCGACCTCGGCGCGATGGTCGCCGGCGCCAAGTACCGCGGTGAGTTCGAGGAGCGCCTCAAGACCGTCCTCTCCGAGATCAAGGAGAGCGACGGGCAGATCATCACCTTCATCGACGAGCTGCACACGGTCGTCGGCGCGGGCGCCGGCGGCGACTCGGCGATGGACGCCGGCAACATGCTCAAGCCGATGCTGGCCCGCGGCGAACTGCGGATGGTCGGCGCGACCACCCTCGACGAGTACCGCGAGCGGATCGAGAAGGACCCCGCCCTGGAGCGCCGCTTCCAGCAGGTCCTGGTCGCCGAGCCGACGGTCGAGGACACCATCGCGATCCTGCGCGGGCTCAAGGGCCGCTACGAGGCGCACCACAAGGTGCAGATCAACGACTCCGCCCTGGTGGCCGCCGCGACCCTCTCCGACCGTTACATCACCTCCCGCTTCCTCCCCGACAAGGCCATCGACCTCGTCGACGAGGCCGCTTCCCGGCTCCGCATGGAGATCGACTCCTCACCCGTCGAGATCGACGAGCTCCAGCGCTCCGTGGACCGGCTGCGGATGGAGGAGCTGGCGCTGAAGAACGAGACGGACGCCGCGAGCCGGCAGCGCCTGGAGAAGCTGCGCCGCGACCTCGCCGACCGCGAGGAGGAGCTGCGCGGCCTGACCGCCCGCTGGGAGAAGGAGAAGCAGTCGCTCAACCGCGTCGGCGAGCTGAAGGAGCGCCTCGACGAGGCCCGTGGCCGCGCCGAGCGCGCCCAGCGCGACGGCGACTTCGACACCGCCTCCAAGCTGCTGTACGGGGAGATCCCGGCCCTGGAGCGGGAGCTGGAGGAGGCGTCCGAGGCCGAGGCCCAGCAGGAGTCCGCCAAGGACACCATGGTCAAGGAGGAGGTCGGCCCGGACGACATCGCGGACGTGGTCGGCTCCTGGACCGGCATCCCCGCCGGTCGCCTCCTGGAGGGCGAGACCAAGAAGCTGCTCCGCATGGAGAGCGAGCTCGGCAAGCGGCTGATCGGCCAGTCCGAGGCCGTCCAGGCCGTTTCCGACGCGGTGCGCCGCACCCGCGCCGGGATCGCCGACCCCGACCGGCCCACCGGGTCCTTCCTCTTCCTCGGCCCGACCGGCGTCGGCAAGACCGAGCTGGCGAAGGCGCTCGCGGACTTCCTCTTCGACGACGAGCGGGCGATGATCCGCATCGACATGTCGGAGTACGGGGAGAAGCACTCCGTGGCCCGGCTGGTCGGTGCGCCTCCCGGCTACGTCGGCTACGAGGAGGGCGGCCAGCTCACGGAGGCGGTGCGCCGCCGCCCGTACAGCGTGGTGCTGCTCGACGAGGTGGAGAAGGCGCACCCCGAGGTCTTCGACGTCCTGCTCCAGGTCCTCGACGACGGGCGCCTGACCGACGGGCAGGGCAGGACGGTGGACTTCCGCAACACCATCCTGATCCTCACCTCCAACCTGGGCAGCCAGTTCCTGGTGGAGCCGCTGACCCCGGAGGACGTCAAGAAGCAGCAGGTCCTGGAGGTCGTGCGGGCGAGCTTCAAGCCCGAGTTCCTCAACCGGCTCGACGACCTCGTCGTCTTCTCGGCCCTGGACCGGGCCGAACTGGGACGGATCGCACGGCTTCAGATCGATCGGCTCGCCAAGCGCCTCGCGGAGCGACGGCTCACCCTGGACGTCACCCCGGAGGCACTGGAGTGGCTCGCCGAGGAGGGCAACGACCCCGCCTACGGCGCCCGGCCGCTGCGCCGCCTGATCCAGACGGCGATCGGCGACCGGCTCGCCAAGGAGATCCTCGCGGGGGAGGTCGAGGACGGCGACACGGTCCGGGTGGACCGCTTCGAGGACGGCCTGATCGTCGGGGCCGCCCCGTAGGGCGGCTGCCGGTCCGCTGCGGTGGCGGGGCGGGGGCCGGCCCCCCCCCCCCCCGGGGTGGCCCGCCCCGCCCCCACGGACGGTGAGGATCAGAGGATGCGGATCGCGCCCGAGGGGGTGTCCCAGTCCAGGGAGCGCTCGACCACGCCGGTGGACGGGTTCTGCGCACCGACGAACTTGCCGCCGCCGACGTAGATGGCGACGTGGTACGAACCGCTGCGGCTGCCCCAGTACAGGATGTCGCCCGGCTGCAGGTTGCCCAGCGAGACGGAGGTGCCCATGCTCGACTGCTGGTACGAGATGCGGGGCAGGTCGATGCCGGCCGCGCGGTAGGCGGCCTGGACGAGGCCCGAGCAGTCCCAGGAGTTGGGGCCGGTGCCGCCGGAGACGTAGGCGTCGCCGATCTGGGCCTTGGCGAAGGCCACGATCGTGGCCGCCGCGCCCGAGGGGGCCTGCGTCTGGGTGCTGCCCTTCGAGGTGGTGGCGCCGCTGTCGGAGGACGAGCCGGTGGAGCCGCCGTTGCTCGACGAGCTCGTGGTGGCGAGTTGGGTGCGGGCGGCGTCGCGGGAAGCGCGCTCCGCGGCCTCCTTGCGCTCCTGCTCGGCCTTGAGCCGTGCCTCCTCGGCGCGCTCGGCAGCCGCCTTGCGGTCGGCCTCGGCCTTGGCCTGCTTGGCCTCCTTGGCGGCCTTCTGCAGCGCCGCGTCCTCCTGGCTCTGGAGGCTCTGGTCGAGCGCCTCCTGCTGGGAGGCCTCCGCGGAGGCGGCAACGGCACTGGCGAGGTCGGCGCCGGCGCTGAGGGAGCCCAGGGTGGGCATTTCGATGGTCTCGGTCACCGGCTCGGCATGCGCCGGCCCGGCAGCACCGGCCACCGCGATGGTGCCGAGGAAGCCACCGGTAACTCCGGCCCGGAGCGCGAGCTTCGAGGCGCTGCGGCGGGGCTTCCGGTGGCTGGGTATGTGAGCGGTGTGGGACATGAGGACAACCGCTATCAGGGCCATGCGGTTCCCTTCAAGAAACGTGGGTTGCGCCACAGTTACGTTCGGAACCCCCGAATCCGCTTCTTCTGCACCCTTATTGACGCCGTAACGGGCAAATCGGGCATGAGTCATCCAGCCCTTGATCACGCGTTTTCAATGAAAAGCCCGAATTGCCCGTCACTTACCACCTCTTCACACCGATGGCCAAGCCCTCTTCTTCGTGCGCTTGTGAAGGGTGACGCAGGTCACAGGTTTGCTCGTGCATGGGCGCACGCGTCCACCTCCGTACGCGAGGACCCCCGACCGGGCGACCGGCGGTTCCTTTATCACCTGGATGTGCCCACCACCAATTTGCTTGTACAGGCCATGGCTTGATAGAGCGACACCCCTTCCGAGCAGCGATTTCCGGTCCGGATGTCACATCTGGTGATCACCTGGGCGCTTCGCGCAACAAGATCACCGCTCATCCGACTTCATGATCCTTCGTCAGGTGGTGGAGATCACAAAGTCCTTGCTGCACCCCGTGTCGCAGATCACAGAGGGGCGGGCATAAGATGCGGGGCAGCCGGGCTTGTGAACTGCCTCACATGGGGGCGATCTTTCACGGTCCGGTGGTGCGGTCCAACGGTCAAGGACGACTGGAAGGAGCGAGGAGCGTGAATGCGTACGCGCCCGTCCTCGTGCTCGGTGCCCTGGGTGCGGGGTTTGCGATCTTCTCCGTGGTCATGGCCACGCTTATCGGGCCAAAGAGGTACAACAGGGCAAAACTTGAGGCGTACGAGTGCGGCATCGAACCGACGCCCACTCCCGCCGGGGGCGGTCGCTTCCCGATCAAGTACTACCTGACGGCGATGCTCTTCATCGTCTTCGACATCGAGATCGTCTTCCTCTACCCCTGGGCCGTCACCTTCGACGCCCTGGGGCTTTTCGGGCTCGTGGAGATGCTGCTCTTCGTGCTCACCGTCTTCGTCGCCTACGCGTACGTGTGGCGGCGCGGCGGCCTGGAATGGGACTGAGGGGCTGAGGGGCACCTATGGGACTCGAAGAGAAACTCCCGAGCGGCTTTCTGCTGACGACCGTCGAACAGGCCGCGGGCTGGGTGCGCAAGGCGTCCGTGTTCCCCGCGACCTTCGGCCTCGCCTGCTGCGCCATCGAGATGATGACCACCGGAGCCGGCCGGTACGACCTGGCCCGCTTCGGCATGGAGGTCTTCCGCGGCTCGCCGCGCCAGGCCGACCTGATGATCGTCGCCGGCCGGGTCAGCCAGAAGATGGCACCCGTCCTGAGGCAGGTCTACGACCAGATGCCCAACCCCAAGTGGGTCATCTCCATGGGCGTCTGCGCCTCCTCCGGAGGCATGTTCAACAACTACGCGATCGTCCAGGGCGTCGACCACATCGTGCCGGTCGACATCTACCTGCCCGGCTGCCCGCCGCGTCCGGAGATGCTCCTGGACGCGATCCTCAAGCTCCACCAGAAGATCCAGGGCTCCAAGCTCGGCGTGAACGCCGAGGAGGCGGCCCGCGAGGCGGAGGAGGCGGCGCTCAAGGCCCTGCCGACCATCGAGTTGAAGGGTCTGCTGCAGTGACCGACGCGCGCACGGTCGCCTGGCCGCAGACAACAGCGAAGGCCGCGCCCCTGCTCCCCCGCCTCCGGCGGGCGGTGCCCCCGGCGCGGGCGGAGAAGGAAACGGGGCAGCCCAGTGAGTGACGAGACACCCAACCCCGAGAAGGAGCTCAGCGGGCAGAACCTGCCGGGCCAGCGCGGGGACCACGGCGAGGAGGTCCGCGTCCAGCGCGGGATGTTCGGCGCCAACAACGGCGGCGACACCTCCGGATACGGCGGTCTCGTCCGCTCGATCCGGCTCCCCGGCCCGGCCGCCCGCCCGTACGGCGGCTGGTTCGACGAGGTCGCCGACGAACTCGAAGGCGCCCTGGAGGAGCAGGGCCTCCTCCCGGAGAACGCCATCGAGAAGACGGTCGTCGACCGCGGAGAGCTCACCTTCCACATCGAGCGCGAGCACCTCCTCCGAGTGGCCCGCACCCTGCGCGACGACCCGGCGCTCCGCTTCGAGCTCTGCACCGGCGTCTCCGGCGTCCACTACCCGGGGGACAAGGGGCGCGAGCTGCACGCCGTCTACCACCTGCGCTCGCTCACCCACGGCCGGCTGATCCGCCTGGAGGTCTCGGCCCCGGACGCCGACCCGCGGATTCCCTCGCTCACCGCCGTCTACCCGACGAACGACTGGCACGAGCGCGAGACCTACGACTTCTTCGGCATCGTCTTCGACGGCCATCCCGCCCTCACCCGGATCATGATGCCGGACGACTGGCAGGGCCACCCGCAGCGCAAGGACTACCCCCTCGGCGGCATCGCCGTCGAGTACAAGGGCGCCCAGATCCCGGCTCCGGACCAGCGGAGGTCGTACTCGTGACCAGCCCCAACGCATCGAGCCCCTCCGCGGCGCCGCAGTCCCCGCGGGAGACGACGGAGGGCGCCGTCTACACGGTGACCGGCGGCGACTGGGACGAGGTCGTCCGCTCCGCCGCCAAGGCCGACGACGAGCGCATCGTCGTCAACATGGGCCCCCAGCACCCGTCCACCCACGGCGTGCTCCGCCTGATCCTGGAGATCGACGGCGAGACCGTCACCGAGGCCCGCTGCGGCATCGGCTACCTCCACACCGGCATCGAGAAGAACCTCGAGTACCGGACCTGGACCCAGGGCACCACCTTCGTCACGCGCATGGACTACCTCACCTCGTTCTACAACGAGACGGCGTACTGCCTGGGCGTGGAGAAGCTCCTCGGCATCACCGACCAGGTCCCGGACCGGGCCAGCGTCATCCGGGTGCTGCTGATGGAGCTCAACCGCCTCTCCTCGCACCTGGTCTGCATCGCGACCGGCGGCATGGAGCTCGGCGCCACCACGATCATGATCTACGGCTTCCGGGACCGCGAAATGATCCTGGACCTGTACGAGCTGATCACCGGCCTGCGCATGAACCACGCCTTCATCCGCCCGGGCGGCCTCGCCCAGGACCTCCCGCCCGGTGCCGTCGACGCCGTGCGCGAGTTCGTGAAGACCATGAAGAAGAACCTGCCGGAGTACGACAAGCTCGCCACCGGCAACCCCATCTTCAAGGCCCGCATGCAGGACGTCGGCTACCTCGACCTCTCCGGCTGCATGGCCCTCGGCGCCACCGGACCGATCCTGCGCTCCGCGGGCCTTCCGCACGACCTGCGCAAGACCGACCCGTACTGCGGCTACGAGGACTACGACTTCGACGTCCCCACCGCCGACACCTGCGACTCCTACGGACGCTTCCTCGTCCGCCTGGAGGAGATGCGGCAGTCGCTCCGGATCGTCGAGCAGTGCCTCGACCGCCTGGAGCCCGGCCCCGTCATGGTCGGTGACAAGAAGATCGCCTGGCCCGCACAGCTCGCGCTCGGCCCCGACGGCCTCGGCAACTCCATGGACCACATCGCGAAGATCATGGGCACCTCCATGGAGGCCCTCATCCACCACTTCAAGTTGGTCACCGAGGGCTTCCGGGTCCCCGCCGGACAGGTCTACGCGGCCGTCGAGTCCCCCAAGGGCGAGCTCGGCGTCCACGTCGTCTCCGACGGCGGCACCCGTCCCTTCCGGGTCCACTTCCGCGACCCGTCCTTCACCAACCTCCAGGCCATGGCCGCGATGTGCGAGGGCGGCCAGGTCGCCGACGTCATCGTCGCCGTCGCCTCCATCGACCCCGTGATGGGAGGCGTCGACCGATGACCGACCAGATCAGCCTGGGCATGCCCCAGCTCCCCGCCCCCGCCTACCCGGCGGACGTCCGCGCCCGCCTGGAAGAGGACGCCCGGGCGATCATCGCCCGCTACCCGGACTCCCGCTCCGCGCTCCTGCCGATGCTGCACCTGGTGCAGTCGGAGGAGGGCCACGTGACCCGCACCGGCATGCGGTTCTGCGCCGAGGTCCTCGGACTGACCACCGCCGAGGTCACCGCCGTCGCCACCTTCTACACGATGTACCGGCGCAAGCCCTCCGGCGACTACCAGGTCGGCGTCTGCACCAACACGCTCTGCGCGGTGATGGGCGGCGACGCCATCTTCGAGGAGCTCAAGGAGCACCTCGGCGTCGGCAACGACGAGACCACGGCCGACGGCAAGATCACCCTCGAACACATCGAGTGCAACGCGGCCTGCGACTTCGCCCCCGTCGTGATGGTCAACTGGGAGTTCTTCGACAACCAGACGCCCGAGTCCGCCAAGCAGATGGTCGACGACCTGAGGGCCGGTCGGACCGTCGAGCCCACCCGGGGCGCCCCGCTCTGCACCTTCAAGGAGACCGCCCGCATCCTGGCCGGCTTCCCCGACGAGCGCCCCGGAGCGGTCGAAGCCACCGGCGGCGCGGGACCCGCCTCGCTGGTCGGCCTGCGCCTCGCCAAGGGCGAGCACCCGCAGCACCACCGAATCGTCCACCCGCGCGGTGAGACCTCCGGACAGGAGGGGGAGGAATGACCTTGGCCGCCGAGATCAACAACAGCAGCCCCGAGAAGCTGCTCGCGCCCGTCCTGTCGGCCTTCTGGGACCAGCCCGACTCCTGGACCCTGGAGACCTACGAGCGGCACGAGGGCTACCAGGGCCTCAGGCGGGCCCTCGCGATGAGCCCCGACGACCTCATCGCGTACGTCAAGGACTCCGGCCTCCGCGGTCGCGGCGGCGCCGGCTTCCCCACCGGAATGAAGTGGCAGTTCATCCCGCAGGGCGACGGCAAGCCGCACTACCTCGTCGTCAACGCCGACGAATCCGAACCCGGCACCTGCAAGGACATCCCGCTCCTCTTCGCCAACCCGCACTCGCTCATCGAGGGCATCGTGATCGCCTGCTACGCGATCCGCTCCCGCCACGCCTTCATCTACCTGCGCGGCGAGGTCGTCCCCGTGCTGCGGCGGCTCCACGAGGCGGTGCGCGAGGCCTACGCCGCCGGCTACCTCGGCACCAACGTCCTCGGCAGCGGCCTCGACCTCGAACTGACCGTGCACGCCGGCGCCGGCGCGTACATCTGCGGCGAGGAGACCGCGCTGCTCGACTCGCTCGAAGGGCGCCGCGGCCAGCCCCGGCTGCGTCCCCCCTTCCCCGCGGTCGCCGGTCTGTACGCCTGCCCCACCGTGGTGAACAACGTCGAGTCCATCGCCTCGGTTCCCGCGATCCTCCACCGCGGCAAGGACTGGTTCACGTCGATGGGCAGTGAGAAGTCCCCCGGCTTCACGCTCTACTCGCTCAGCGGACACGTCGCCTCACCCGGCCAGTACGAGGCCCCGCTCGGGATCACCCTGCGCCAGCTCCTCGACATGAGCGGCGGGATGCGACCCGGCCACCGGCTCAAGTTCTGGACGCCCGGCGGTTCCTCCACCCCGATGTTCACCGACGAGCACCTCGACGTGCCCCTCGACTACGAGGGCGTCGGCGCCGCCGGGTCGATGCTCGGCACCAAGGCGCTCCAGTGCTTCGACGAGACCACCTGCGTGGTGCGCGCCGTCACCCGCTGGACCGAGTTCTACGCCCACGAGTCCTGCGGCAAGTGCACGCCCTGCCGCGAGGGCACCTACTGGCTCGTCCAGTTGCTCCGCGACATCGAGGCCGGCAAGGGCTCCCCGGCCGACCTCGACAAGCTCAACGACATCGCCGACAACATCAACGGCAAGTCGTTCTGCGCCCTCGGCGACGGCGCCGCCTCGCCGATCTTCTCCTCGCTGAAGTACTTCCGCGAGGAGTACGAGCAGCACATCACGGGCGGGGGCTGCCCCTTCGACCCGGCCAAGTCGACCGCCTGGGCGGACAACCACAAGGAGGTGACCGCATGACCGTCATCGCGTCCACGCCCAGCGGCGGCGGCAGCGCGCCGGTGCCCCCCGAGGACCTCGTCACGCTGACCATCGACGGCGCCGAGATCTCCGTCCCCAAGGGGACGCTGGTCATCCGCGCCGCCGAGCAACTCGGCATCGAGATCCCGCGCTTCTGCGACCACCCGCTCCTCGACCCCGCCGGCGCCTGTCGCCAGTGCATCGTCGAGGTCGAAGGCCAGCGCAAGCCCATGGCCTCCTGCACCATCACCTGCACCGACGGCATGGTGGTGAAGTCGCAGCTGACCAGCCCCGTCGCCGAGAAGGCCCAGCACGGGGTGATGGAGCTGCTGCTCGTCAACCACCCGCTGGACTGCCCGGTCTGCGACAAGGGCGGCGAGTGCCCCCTGCAGAACCAGGCCATGTCCCACGGGCAGGCCGAGTCCCGCTTCGAAGGCGTCAAGCGGACGTACGAGAAGCCGGTCCCGATCTCCACCCAGGTGCTCCTCGACCGCGAGCGCTGCGTCCTGTGCGCCCGCTGCACCCGCTTCTCCAACCAGGTCGCCGGCGACCCGATGATCGAGCTCGTCGAGCGCGGTGCGCTCCAGCAGGTCGGCACCGGCGAGGGCGACCCCTTCGAGTCGTACTTCTCCGGCAACACCATCCAGATCTGCCCGGTCGGCGCCCTCACCTCGGCGGCCTACCGCTTCCGCTCCCGCCCCTTCGACCTGGTCTCCACGCCGTCCGTCTGCGAGCACTGTGCGGGCGGCTGCGCCACCCGCACCGACCACCGGCGCGGCAAGGTCGTGCGGAGGCTCGCCGCCGAGGACCCCGAGGTCAACGAGGAGTGGATCTGCGACAAGGGCCGCTTCGGCTTCCGGTACGCCCAGCAGCGCGACCGGCTCACCACCCCGCTCGTCCGGAACCCCGAGTCCGGTGAACTGGAGGCGGCCTCCTGGCCCGAGGCCCTGGAGGCCGCCGCCCGCGGACTCGTCCGCGGCCGGACCGGCGTGCTGACCGGCGGCAGGCTGACCGTCGAGGACTCCTACGCGTACGCCAAGTTCGCCCGGGTCGCCCTCGACACCAACGACATCGACTTCCGGGCCCGCATCCACTCCGGCGAGGAGGCCGACTTCCTGGCCTCCACGGTCGCCGGCCGCGGTCGCGACCTCGGGGGGGACGGCGTCACGTACACCTCGCTCGAAGCCGCCCCGGCGGTGCTCCTCGTCGGCCTGGAGTCCGAGGAGGAGGCCCCCGGCGTCTTCCTGCGGCTCCGCAAGGCCTGGCGCAAGCACGGCCAGAAGACCTACGCGGTCGCGGCCTTCGCCACCCGGGGCCTGACGAAGGCGGGCGGCACCCTGCTGCCCGCCGCCCCCGGCACCGAAGCCGAGTGGCTCGACGCCCTCACCTCCCGGGTCGGCCTGAGCTCCACCGGCCACACCGCCGCCGAGTCCCTCCGCCAGGAGGGCGCCGTCATCCTCGTCGGCGAGCGCCTCGCGGGCGTGCCCGGCGCCCTCACCGCCGCCCTGCGCGCCTCCGTGGCCACCGGCGCGAAGCTGGTGTGGATCCCGCGCCGCGCCGGTGAGCGCGGGGCGATCGAGGCGGGCGCCCTCCCGAGCCTGCTGCCCGGCGGCCGGCCCGCGACCGACCCCCGCGCGCGCGAGGAGGTCGCCGCGGCCTGGGGGGTCCGTGAACTCCCGCACCGCTACGGACGCGACACCGGCCAGATGGTGGAGGCCGCCGCCGGCGGCGAACTCGCCGCACTGCTCGTCGCCGGCGTCGAGGTCGCCGACCTGCCGGACCCGGCACGCGCCCGCGAGGCCCTCGAAACGGCCTTCGTCGTCTCCCTGGAGCTGCGGCCCGGCGAGGTGACGGAGCGCGCCGACGTGGTCCTGCCGGTCGCCGCCGTCGCCGAGAAGCCCGGCACCTTCCTCAACTGGGAGGGCAGGGCCCGGCTCTTCGAGGCCGCGCTCAAGCCCGAGCAGATGACCCGGTCCCTCGCACCGAGCGACGCCCGGGTGCTCCACATGCTCGCCGACGCCCTCGACGTCCACCTCGGCCTGCCCGACCTGCGGTCGGCCCGCCGGGAGTTGGACCGGCTCGGCGGATGGGCCGAGGAGCGGGCCTCCGAGCCCACCGTGCCCGGCCAGCCGGCCCCCCGGGCCGGCGAGGGCGAGGCCGTCCTCGCCGGACACCGCCTCCTCCTCGACCTCGGCAGGCTCCAGGAGGGCGACTCCGCACTGGCCGGCACCCGGCACGCGGCGGTCGCCCGGCTCTCCGCCACCACCGCCGCCGACACCGGGGTCAAGGACGGCGACGTCCTGGAGGTGACCGGTCCCACCGGTTCGGTCACCCTCCCGCTCCAGGTGACCGAGATGCCCGACCGCGTGGTCTGGCTGCCGCTGAACTCCACCGGCCGCGGCGTCTTCTCCGACACCGGCGCCCACCCCGGCGACCCGGTCCGCATCGGCCCGGCGACCCCGCAGGAGGTGCAGTCGTGACCCCGAACGTCCTGGCGGCCGAAGACCTGTCCATGTTCGGCACGGACCCCTGGTGGCTCGTGCTGGTCAAGGCCGTCTTCTGCTTCGCCTTCCTGATGGTCACCGTGCTCTTCTCCATCGTGTGGGAGCGCAAGGTCGTCGCCTGGATGCAGCTGCGCATCGGCCCCAACCGGCACGGCCCCTGGGGCCTCCTCCAGTCCCTCGCGGACGGCATCAAGCTGATGCTCAAGGAGGACGTGATCGTCCGGCGGGCCGACAAGGTCGTCTACGTCCTCGCCCCGATCGTCGCCGCGATCCCCGCCTTCATGGCGATCGCGGTGATCCCCTTCGGCCCGGCCGGCAACGAGGTCTCGATCTTCGGCCACCGGACCGCGATGCAGCTGACCGACCTGCCGATCGCGATGCTGTACGTCCTCGCGGTCGCCTCCGTCGGCATCTACGGCATCGTCCTCGCCGGCTGGTCCTCGGGCTCGACGTACCCGCTGCTGGGCGGCCTCCGCTCCTGCGCGCAGATGATCTCGTACGAGATCGCCATGGGCGCGGCCTTCGCCTCCGTCTTCCTCTACTCCGGGTCGATGTCGACCTCGGCGATCGTCGAGGCCCAGGCGGACCGCTGGTTCGTGATCCTGCTGCCGGTCTCCTTCATCATCTACGTCGTCACGATGGTCGGCGAGACCAACCGTGCGCCGTTCGACATGCCGGAGTCCGAGGGAGACCTCGTCGGCGGCTTCAACACCGAGTACTCGTCCATCAAGTTCGCGATGTTCATGCTCGCCGAGTACGTGAACATGGTGACGGTCTCCGCCGTGTCGGTGACCCTCTTCCTGGGCGGCTGGCGGGCCCCGTACCCGGTCTCCACCTTCTGGGAGGGCGCGAACCACGGCTGGTGGCCGATGCTCTGGTTCGTCATCAAGGTGCAGCTGCTGCTGTTCTTCTTCATCTGGCTGCGCGGCACCCTGCCCCGCGTCCGCTACGACCAGCTGATGAAGCTCGGCTGGAAGGTGCTCATCCCGGTCTCCGTGGTCTGGCTGATGCTGGTCGCCACCGTCCGGGCGCTGCGCAACGAGAACATCGCCTTCGGCAACATCGTCCTGTACGTGGCCGGTGCCGTCCTCGCCCTGCTGCTGCTCTCCTTCCTCGTCGACCTCTTCCGCGAGCGGAAGGCCAAGGCCGTGGCAGGAACCCCCGGCACCGCGGCCCCCTTCGACCCGATGGCCGGCGGCTTCCCCGTACCGCCCAAGCCCGGACAGTCCCTGCCGCCCGTACCGCGGCGCAGGTCCCGGCAGGACCGGGACCTCGTCGTCAGCGGTGGCCCCGATACTGCTCCTGCGAGTGATGGAAAGGAGACGGACGGTGTCTGATTTCCAGAATCCGGTGGCCGGCTTCGGCGTGACCTTCAAGGCCATGTTCAAGAAGCGGCTGACCGAGCAGTACCCGGAGCAGCAGAAGACGACGGCGCCCCGCTTCCACGGCCGGCACCAACTCAACCGTCACCCCGACGGCTTGGAGAAGTGCGTCGGCTGCGAGCTGTGCGCCTGGGCCTGTCCCGCCGACGCCATCTACGTGGAGGGCGCGGACAACACCGACGAGGAGCGCTACTCGCCGGGCGAGCGGTACGGCCGCGTCTACCAGATCAACTACGCCCGCTGCATCCTCTGCGGCCTGTGCATCGAGGCCTGCCCCACGCGCGCGCTGACGATGACCAACGAGTTCGAACTGGCCGACTCCTCCCGCGAGAACCTGATCTACACCAAGGAGCAGCTCCTCGCCGGCCTGGACGAGAAGATGGTCGACTCGCCGCACGCGATCCACCCGGGCATGACCGAGCAGGACTACTACCAGGGCCTGGTCACCGAGGCCGCGCCCGGCACCGTCCGTCAGGTCGCGGTCTCCAAGGGGGAGAAGGCCGAGCCGGAAGGGGCGGGCGCATGAGCACGAACCTCGCCGCAGCGGTCACCCTCTCCGCCGGCACCTCCACCGGTGAGGCCGTCCAGTTCTGGATCCTCGGCACCGTCGCCGTCGTCGGGGCGCTGTGCACGATCCTCATGAAGAAGGCCGTGCACTCGGCCCTCTGCCTCGCCGGCACGATGATCGTCCTGGCGGTCTTCTACCTGGCGAACGGCGCCTACTTCCTCGGCATCGTCCAGATCGTCGTCTACACCGGCGCGATCATGATGCTCTTCCTCTTCGTCGTCATGCTGGTCGGCGTCACGGCCGCGGACTCGCTGAAGGAGACGATCAAGGGGCAGCGCTGGTGGGCCGTCGCCTGCGGCCTCGGCTTCGGCATCCTGCTGGCCGCCGGCATCGGCAACGCCTCCCTGTCGGAGTTCACCGGCCTCGGCGCCGCCAACGGCGCCTACGGCGGGAACGTCGAGGGCCTCGCCGCCCTCATCTTCACCAAGTACGTCTTCGCCTTCGAGATCACCGGTGCACTGCTGATCACGGCGGCGGTCGGCGCGATGGTGCTCACCCACCGGGAGCGCACCGAGCGCGCCCGCACCCAGCGCGAGCTCGCCGAGCAGCGCGTGCGGGAGGGCAAGCACGTGCCGCCGCTGCCCGCGCCCGGCGTGTACGCCCGGCACAACGCCGTGGACATCGCCGGCCTGCTGCCCGACGGCACCCCGTCCGAGCTCACCGTCATCTCGACCCTGCGCGAGCGGGGCCAGGTCCGGGACGTGTCCAGCGAGGCGCTCTCGGACCTCAAGGCCCTGGAGCAGCGGTCGGCGGAGCGCCTGGGCCGCGAAGAGGAGGCTTCCCGGTGAACCCCGTCAACTACCTTTACCTCGCCGCCCTGTTGTTCACCATCGGTGCGGCCGGGGTGCTGATCCGGCGCAACGCGATCGTCGTCTTCATGTGCGTCGAGCTGATGCTCAACGCCTGCAACCTCGCGTTCGTCACCTTCTCCCGCATGCACGGAAACCTCGACGGCCAGATCATCGCCTTCTTCACGATGGTCGTCGCCGCCGCGGAGGTCGTCGTCGGGCTCGCGATCATCGTGTCCGTCTTCCGTGCCCGCCACTCGGCCTCGGTCGACGACGCCAGCCTGATGAAGCTGTGAGGGGCTGACCGTGGAAAATCTCATTGCACTGCTCGTCGGGGTGCCCCTGCTGGGGGCGGCCGTCCTGCTCTGCGGCGGCCGACGGCTGGACAGGACCGGGCACTGGCTCGGCACCCTGCTCGCGGCCGGCTCGTTCGTGATCGGCCTGGTGCTCTTCGCCGACATGCTCGGCAAGACCGCCGAGGACCGGACCCTGCACCAGCAGCTCTTCACCTGGATCCCCGTCGAGGGCTTCCAGGCGGACATGGCCTTCCAGCTCGACCAGCTGTCGATGACCTTCGTCCTGCTGATCACCGGGGTCGGCACGCTCATCCACGTGTACTCCATCGGATACATGGAGCACGACGAGCGCCGCCGCCGGTTCTTCGGCTACCTCAACCTGTTCCTCGCGGCGATGCTCCTGCTCGTCCTCGCCGACAACTACCTGCTCCTCTACTTCGGTTGGGAGGGCGTGGGCCTCGCCTCGTTCCTCCTGATCGGCTTCTGGCAGCACAAGCCCAGCGCGGCCACCGCGGCCAAGAAGGCCTTCCTGGTCAACCGGGTCGGCGACATGGGCCTCTCGATCGCGATCATGCTGATGTTCACCACCTTCGGCACCTTCGCCTTCGGGCCGGTCCTGGAGGCCACCGGTCAGGCCTCCGAGGGCAAGCTGACGGCGATCGGCCTGATGCTGCTCCTCGCGGCCTGCGGCAAGTCGGCCCAGGTGCCGCTGCAGTCCTGGCTCGGGGACGCCATGGAGGGCCCCACCCCGGTCTCGGCCCTCATCCACGCGGCCACCATGGTGACCGCCGGCGTCTACCTGATCGTCCGTTCCGCCGACATCTTCAACGCGGCGCCGGACGCCCAGCTCGTCGTCACCGTGGTCGGCGCGGTCACGCTCCTCTTCGGTGCGATCGTCGGTTGCGCGAAGGACGACATCAAGAAGGCCCTCGCCGGTTCCACGATGTCGCAGATCGGCTACATGATCCTGGCGGCCGGTCTCGGCCCCATCGGCTACGTCTTCGCGATCATGCACCTGGTCACGCACGGCTTCTTCAAGGCCGGGCTGTTCCTCGGCGCGGGCTCGGTCATGCACGGCATGAACGACGAGGTCGACATGCGGAGGTACGGCGGCCTGCGGAAGTACATGCCGGTCACCTTCGTCACCTTCGGCCTCGGCTACCTCGCGATCATCGGCTTCCCCGGCCTGTCCGGCTTCTTCTCCAAGGACAAGATCATCGAGGCGGCCTTCGCCAAGGGCGGCACGGAGGGCTGGATCCTCGGCGCGGTCACCCTGCTCGGCGCGGCCATCACCGCGTACTACATGACCCGCGTCATGCTGATGACCTTCTTCGGGGAGAAGCGCTGGCAGCCCGATGCCGAGGGCCACGAGCCGCACCCGCACGAGTCCCCCCGGTCCATGGTCATCCCGATGGTGCTCCTCGCCGTCGGCTCGGTCGCCGGAGGCGCCTTCTTCGAGTTCGCCGGATTCGTCGAGTGGCTGGAGCCGGTCACCGGCTTCGAGCACGGCCACGCACCGATCAGCGCCGCCGCCGTCACCACGGCCACCGTCGCCGTGATGGTGATCGGCGTCGGCCTGGCCTACCTCCAGTACGGCCGTCGGCCCGTCCCGGCGGTCGCCCCGCGCGGTTCGCTGCTCACCCGGGCGGCCCGCAAGGACCTCCTCCAGGACGACTTCAACCACGTCGTCTTCGTCCGCGGCGGCACGCACCTGACCCGCTCGCTCGTCTACGTCGACCACACCCTGGTCGACGGCGTGGTGAACGGCACCGCGGCCTCGGTGGGCGGTCTCTCCGGCCGGCTGCGCAAGCTCCAGAACGGCTACGTCCGCTCCTACGCGGTCTCCATGTTCGGAGGTGCGGCGGTGCTCATCGCCGCGACCCTGCTGATGAGGGCGGTGTAACCCCCATGTCCTTCCCGCTCCTTACGGTGACGGCAGCGGTGCCGGCGGTCGGTGCGATCCTCACCGCCGCCGTCCCCGCCGCCCGGCGCACCGCCGCCAAATGGCTGGCGCTGCTGGTCTCGCTGGGCACGCTCGTGCTCGCCGCCGTCGTCTTCGCCCGGTTCGAACCCGGCGGCGCGCGGTACCAGCTGACCGAGTCCCAGACCTGGATCAAGGACTTCGGCGTCCGCTACGAACTGGGCGTCGACGGCATCGGCGTGGCGCTGATCGCGCTCACCGCCCTGCTGGTCCCCTTCGTGATCCTGGCCGGTTGGCACGACGCCGACCCCTCCCCGAGCCCTTCGGACGGGGGAGGCCCCCGGGACCGCGTCGACAAGCGGTGGCGTCCGACCCAGGGCTTCTTCGCCCTGATCCTCATGGTCGAGGCGATGGTCATCCTCTCCTTCGAGGCCACCGACGTCTTCCTCTTCTACGTCCTCTTCGAAGCCATGCTCATCCCGATGTACTTCCTCATCGGCGGCTTCGGCGACCGCGCCCACTCGGGCTCCGACGAGAACGCGGCGGCCCAGCGCTCGTACGCGGCGGTCAAGTTCCTCCTCTACAACCTGGTCGGCGGCCTGATCATGCTGGCCGCCGTCATCGGGTTGTACGTCGTCGCCGGCAACTTCTCCCTGACGGAGATCGCCGAGGCCCGGGCCAACGGCTCCCTGGAGATGGCGACCACCACCGAGCGGCTGCTCTTCCTCGGCTTCTTCTTCGCCTTCGCCGTGAAGGCGCCGCTCTGGCCGCTGCACACCTGGCTGCCGAACGCGATGGGGGAGGCCACCGCCCCGGTCGCCGTCCTCATCACCGCCGTCGTCGACAAGGTCGGCACCTTCGCGATGCTCCGCTTCTGCCTCGGGCTCTTCCCCGAGGCCTCCCAGTGGGCCACCCCCGCGATCGTCGTCCTCGCCCTCATCAGCATCGTCTACGGGGCGCTGCTCGCGGTCGGCCAGCGGGACATCAAGCGCCTGGTCGCCTACGCGTCGATCTCGCACTTCGGCTTCATCATCCTGGGCATCTTCGCGATGACCAGCCAGGGCCAGTCCGGCGCCACCCTCTACATGGTGAACCACGGGATCTCGACGGCCGCGCTCATGCTGGTCGCCGGCTTCCTGATCTCCCGGCGCGGCTCGCGGCTCATCGCCGACTACGGGGGCGTCCAGAAGGTCGCCCCGGTGCTCGCCGGCACCTTCCTGATCGGCGGCCTCGCCACCCTGTCGCTGCCCGGACTCGCGCCGTTCGTCAGCGAGTTCCTCGTCCTGGTCGGCACGTACGCCCGGTACCCGGTGGCCGGCATCATCGCCACCACCGGCATCGTCCTCGCCGCGCTCTACACCCTCGTCCTGTACCAGCGGACGATGACCGGGCCGGTGAAGGAGGAGGTGCGGGCGCTGCCCGACCTGAGGGCGCGCGAACTGGCCGTGGTCGTCCCGCTGATCGCCGTCCTGATCTTCCTCGGGGTCTTCCCGAAGCCGCTCACGGACGTCGTCAACCCGGCGGTCCAGCACACCATGTCCGACGTCCAGCAGAAGGACCCCCAGCCTTCCATCCAGAACGTGGAGGCGGCCAAGTGAGCACATCCGCCGTCGCATCCCCCGTCCACGGCCTGTGGGCGAACGCCGCCGGGCCGCTGGAGAAGATCCCGGCCCCCCACATCGAGTACACCCAGCTCTCGCCGGTGCTCATCGTGGTGGGCGCCGCGGTCCTCAGCGTCCTCGTCGAGGCCTTCGTGCCCCGCAAGGGCCGTTACTTCACCCAGGTGTTCCTGTCCGTCCTGGCGCTCGCCGCCGCCTTCGCCGCCGTGGTCGGCCTCGCGGCCGGCGGCTACGGCTCCACCAAGGCCCACATCGCGGCCATGGGCGCCATCGCCGTCGACGGCCCCGCCCTCTTCCTCCAGGGCACCATCCTGCTCGCCTCGATCGTGGCCGTCTTCACCTTCGCCGAGCGCAGGCTCGACCCGGCCGACCACGGCCACAAGGTCGACTCCTTCGCCGCCGAGGCCGCCGCCGTCCCCGGCAGCGACCAGGAGAAGGCCGCGGTGCGGGCCGGCTTCACCACCACCGAGGTCTTCCCGCTCGCGCTCTTCGCGATCACCGGCATGCTGGTGTTCCCGGCCGCCAACGACCTCCTGACGCTCTTCATCGCCCTGGAGGTCTTCTCCCTCCCGCTGTACCTGCTCTGCGCCGTCGCCCGCCGCAAGCGGCTGATGTCGCAGGAGGCGGCCGTCAAGTACTTCCTGCTCGGCGCGTTCTCCTCGGCCTTCCTGCTCTTCGGGATCGCCCTGCTCTACGGCTACGCGGGCTCCGTCTCGTACGCCACCATCGCGAACGTCGTCGACGGGGCGATCGGCTCGGTCGACCCGGCGCTCGCCGGCACCATGGGCAACGACGCGCTGCTGCTCATCGGCTTCGCCCTGCTGCTGGTCGGGCTCCTCTTCAAGGTCGGCGCCGTGCCGTTCCACATGTGGACGCCGGACGTCTACCAGGGCGCCCCGACCCCGGTCACCGGCTTCATGGCCGCCGCGACCAAGGTCGCCGCCTTCGGCGCGCTGCTCCGCCTGCTCTACGTGGTGCTCCCGGGCCTCACCTGGGACTGGCGGCCCGTCATGTGGGGCGTCGCCATCGTCACCATGCTGGGCGGTGCGGTCATCGCCATCACCCAGACCGACGTCAAGCGGCTGCTGGCGTACTCCTCGATCGCGCACGCGGGCTTCCTGCTGGCGGGCGTCATCGCCGCCACCCCGAGCGGCATCTCCTCCGTCCTCTTCTACCTGGGCGCCTACTCCTTCGTGACGATCGGTGCCTTCGCCGTCGTCACCCTGGTCCGGGACGCGGGCGGCGAGGCCACCCACCTGTCCAAGTGGGCCGGGCTCGGGCGCCGTTCCCCGTTGGTTGCCGCGGTCTTCGCGGTCTTCCTGCTCGCCTTCGCCGGCATCCCGCTGACCTCCGGTTTCTCCGGCAAGTTCGCGGTCTTCAAGGCGGCGGCGGACGGCGGTGCGGGCGCCCTCGTCGTGGTCGGCGTGATCTCCTCGGCGATCGCCGCCTTCTTCTACGTCCGGGTCATCGTGCTGATGTTCTTCAGCGAGCCGAAGGCCGACGGCCCCACGGTCGCCGTTCCCTCGGTGCTGACCTCCCTGACGATCGCCGCGGGCGTGGCGGTCACCCTGGTCCTCGGCCTCGCCCCGCAGTACTTCCTGAACCTGGCCAACCAGGCGAGCGTGTTCGTCCGGTAGGACGGAGGCGCACGAGAGGGGCCCGGCTCGGGGGGCGAGCCGGGCCTCTTCGCCGTCCTGACAGGGACCGTGCGGCATGGCATCGTGAACGGGCGAATGGTCTGTACCAGTCAGGGAGGCGGGGCGATGCGCGGCACCACGGTCTTACCAGGGGACCCCTGCACCGCCCCCCGGCACGGAGAGCCCCCCGTGCACCGCCTCGAAGTGCGCCCGCCCGCCGAAGTCCCCTTCGCCGCAGGCGATTTCGACGCGATGGGGCCCATGGCGCGGGCCGCCTTCCCGCACCGCCACACCTTCTACGAGATCGTCCACGTCGTCGCCGGGAGCGGGACGCACGTGCTCGACCTGGAGCGGCACGAGGTCCGCCCGCCCCAACTCGGGGTGATCCTCCCGGGGCAGGTGCACCACTGGGAGGGCGTGCGCGGCCTGGAGGGCTCGCTCGTGCTCTTCACCCCCGAGTTCCTGGTCGGTGGGGTCGGCGAGGAGGAACTGCTGCGACGGCTGGGGGAGCGGCCCTGGGTGGCGCTCGACGCCGCCGCGCACGAGCGCACCGGTCGGCTCATGGAGGAGCTCGCCGAGGAGTACCGGCACGGGGCCGACGGCTTCGCCGGGGTCCTGCGGTCCCTGCTGCACGTGCTGCTGGTGCGGGCCGTCCGGCTGCCCGGCGGCGCCCCCCGGTCGGCCCCCGCGCTCCGGGGGATCGCCGAGGAGTTCGTCCGGCTCGCCGGGCGGGCCGGGGTCGACGGGCTGTCCGTGCGGGAGTGCGCGGAGCGGCTCGGCGTCACCCCCGGACACCTCGCCGAGGCCGTCCGGGCCGCCACCGGCCGCACCCCCGCCGCGCTGCTGCGCGAGGCCCGCACCCGGGAGGCGCAGCGGCTCATCATCAGCACCGAACTGTCGATCCGTCAGATAGCGGCCAGGGTGGGCTTCGCGGACCCCGCGTACTTCTGCCGCTTCTTCCGCAGGGAGACCGGGCGGAGCCCCGGGGACTTCCGGAAACACCACGACCGCCGTGATCCGTCCATCGAAGACGGAGCCCGCCCCGCCTAGGTTCGTTGCGATCCCCCAGCCCCCCACACGAGGAGCAGGCATGGACAACGAGACCTCCGCCGGCCACGTCACCCGCAAGACGGTGCTGCGGGCCGCGCTCGCGGCCGGGATGGCCGCGCCCGCCGTTCTCATGGGCGTCCCGGCGCTCGCCCGCACCCTGACCGCCGGAGAGGCGGCGCCCGCGCTCACCCCGGAGTGCGACGACGGCGACGACCCCACCCCGCCGCAGACCGAGGGGCCGTACTTCAAGCCCAACTCCCCGCTGCGGAAGAGCCTCCTGGACGCCGGCACCACCGGCGTCCGGCTGACCGTCAGCGGATACGTCTTCGGACTCGCCTGCCGGCCGATATCCGGTGTCCTGCTCGACTTCTGGCAGGCCGACGTCAACGGTGCCTACGACAACACCGGCTTCCGCTTCCGCGGCCACCAGTTCACCGACTCGACGGGTGCCTTCGAGCTGACCACGATCGTGCCCGGCCTCTATCCGGGCCGCACCCGCCACATCCACGTCAAGGTGCAGGCCCCGGGGCGCCCGGTGCTGACCACGCAGCTGTACTTCCCCGGCGAGCCCCGCAACAACACCGACACGATCTTCGACCCGCGGCTCCTCATGACCGTCCGGGACGCCGGCGGTGCACGGGAGGCCGCCTTCGACTTCGTCCTGAACGTGCCGCAGGACCCGGGGCCGACGCCGACCCCGACGCCCACCGGGAGCCCCACCGGAAGCCCCGGCGGGACCTGGGCCGCCGGAACCTCCTACCGGGTGGGGGACGCCGTCACCCACGCCGGCCTGGGCTATGTGTGCCTCCAGGCCCACACGGCACAGGCCGGCTGGGAGCCGCCGAACGTCCCCGCGCTCTGGCGGGCCGCCTGAGGCTAGGCGGAAGGAACGATCCGGCCCCGGACCTCGCCGAGCGCCACCCGGGTGTCTCCCTCGGGGCCCGGGGCCCAGGCGGTGAGGACGACCTCGTCGCCGTCCTCCAGGAACGTGCGCTTGTCGCCCGCCACCTCGATGGCGTCGCGGCCGTTCCAGGTGAGCTCCAGGAGCGAACCGCGCTGGTGCACCTCGGGACCGGAGACCGTGCCGGAGCCGTACAGGTCACCGGTGCGCAGGGAGGCGCCGTTCACCGTCATGTGGGCGAGCTGCTGGGCCGCCGTCCAGTACATGGTGGAGAACGGCGGCTCGGCCACCACCTCGCCGTTGATCTCCACCGAGATCCGCAGGTCGAAGCCGCCCGGCTCCTCCTCGTCCGCGTCCTCCAGGTACGGGAAGAGGGGGAGGTCCCGTGCCGGCGGGGCGGTCCGGGCCGCGTCCAGGGCCTCCAGGGGCGTCACCCACGCCGAGACGGAGGTCTGGAACGACTTCCCGAGGAACGGGCCGAGCGGCACGTACTCCCAGGCCTGCACGTCCCGCGCCGACCAGTCGTTCAGCAGCGTCAGGCCGAAGACGTGCTCCCGGAAGTCCGCCAGCGGGACGGGGCGGCCCAACTCCGAGGGGGTGCCCACCAGGAAGCCGACCTCCGCCTCGATGTCCAGCTTGACCGAGGGGCCGAAGACCGGCGCCGGGTCCGACGGGGCCTTGCGCTGGCCCGAGGGGCGCACGACATCGGTGCCGGAGACCACGACCGTGCCCGCACGGCCGTGGTAACCGATCGGCAGGTGCTTCCAGTTGGGGGTCAGTGCGTCGCCGTCGGGGCGGAAGATCTTCCCCACGTTCGTCGCGTGGTGCTCGCTCGCGTAGAAGTCGACGTAGTCCGCCACCTCGTACGGCAGGTGCAGCGTCACCTCGTCCAGCGGGTGCAGCAGCGGCTCGACGTCCGCCCGGTGCGCGGGCACCGTCACCCAGGCCGTCAGCGCCCGGCGGACGTCGCGCCAGGCGGTCCGCCCGGCCGCGAGCAGCGGGTTGAGGTTCGGCTGCGCGAGCAGGGAGGCGTACGGGGAGCCGAGCGCGTGCGCCGCGGCACCCGCGTCCAGGACGTATCCGCCGATGCGGACGCCGAGCCGGCGCCGCCCGGGCTCGTCGGCGGTGGAGAAGACGCCGTACGGGAGGTTGTGCGGGCCGAAGGGATCGCCCTCGGCCAGATCGAGCGGGCTGAGCTCGGACATCGGTGCGTGCCTCGCTTTCCAGGTGTGTGAAGGACACGTTACGGGGCGCCCAGCCGGGCGCGGGTGACATGGATCACAAGGAAAGTGCGGCCTCCGTGGGCAACTGTCTTTCTTCGTCCCCTATGCGTCCGAGGCGGGCGGTGAACCCGGCCGTGGGCTGCGGAAACGGGCTCCCGGCGATGCCTGCCGAGCCATACGATCACGAGGGCGTCGCGCCGCGTGAAGTCTCCGCAGGCGCGCGTCCACCACCGCACTTCGCCTTCTTTCTCTGACCAAGAAAAGGTCCGCAACGTGAAGATTCGCCGCATCCTGGCGACCGCCGTGGCCGCCGCCGTGACCACCCCGGCCGTGTTCCTCTCGGCCGCTCCGGCGTTCGCCGACACCAAGCCGTCGCCCGCGTCGACGCAGCAGCCCGCGTCCGCCGAGGACGACTCCGACGGGGACTCGTCGCTGAAGGAGCTCCAGGCCGCCGTCGCCCTGGCGCAGAAGGAGTACGACGAGGCCGTCGTCGCGCTCGACAAGGCCCTGACGGCCTCCAAGGCCCTGGGCAAGCCCGAGCACCCGCTGAGGGCCGCGTTCGACGGGGCCGCGAAGGCCGCCGAGGACGCCGCCGCCGCGGAGACCGCCGCCGAGCAGGTGCTCGCCGCCGCCGAACAGGCCGTGAAGGACCTGCCCGAGGGCGCCGGCGAGCAGGAGAAGGCGGAGGCCGCCGCCGCGGTCACCACCGCCGAGGAGGCCCTCGCGGAGGCCACCCGCCTCAAGGGCGAGGCCGACGAGGAGCTGGCCGGGGCCGACACCGCCCTCAAGCAGGCCGAGGCCGCCGCCGCCGAGGACCTCGACCTCGCGCAGAAGGCGAAGGAGGCCGCCGCCGAGAAGCTCGACGAGGCCAAGGAAGAGCTGAAGCTCTACGAGGAGATCGGGGAGGGCTGCGAGGAGGACGACTCCGTGCAGGTCGCGCTGAGCGGCCCGAAGACGGTCACCGCCGGCGAGCCGGCCGTCTTCTCGCTGCGCGTCACCAACGCCTCCGACCGCACCCTGGACCTCGTCAACGCCTACGCGGACGCCGTGCGCCTCCCGCTGCCCGGCGAGTACGTCGACGAGGAGACGGGCTACGAGGAGCGGAGGATCGCGGTCGAGTGGTCCTCCGCGGACGTCCTGGAGTGGACGCCGCTCACCGAGGACCTCGACAGCATCGAGGTCGGCAAGCTCGCCAAGGGCACCTCGTACGACGTGAAGCTGCGCCTCACGGTCGACGCCGACGCGCCCGCCGGTCGGGGCGTGGTCTTCTCCTACGGCGACTACCAGAACGACGACGAGTCCTGCGGCATCGGCAGCGGGTACGCGGACCTGGACTTCGGCATCCTCGCGGCCAAGGGCGACAAGCCGAAGCCGACCCCGTCGACGTCGACGCCGGCACCGACGACCACCACCGGCGGCAACACGAACACCACCCAGCAGGGCGGCACGTCCGGCACCCCCGTGAACGGCTCCCTCGCCGCCACCGGCGCCAACGACGCCCTGCCGCTCGGCCTCGCCGCCGCGGGTGCCGTCGTCCTCGGCGCCGGCGCCCTGGTCCTCGGCCGTCGCCGCAGGGCCGGCGCGGACGCGTAAGCGGCCGGATCCCCCGTGCGGCGGTTGTTCAACCCGCCGTGCGGGGGATCCGCTTTTCCCAGGTGCGGTGGAAGACGACTTCCTCGCCCTCCTCGCACACCAGCTCGTCGGAGGTGTGGAAGGAGTCCGCATCGCAGGAGATCGTCGAGCGGGTGCGGACCGTGACGTCCCAGGCCAGTTCGGGCCGGTGCAGTCGGATCGTCCATTCCGAGCGGGTGCGGGCGGACAGCGGGCCGCTCTCGTCGATCGTGTACGTCTCCAGGGCGTCCTCGGTGTACTCCAGGCCGTCCGGGTACACGCGGGTGCCGCCGTACTTCGGGTCGACCTCCAGCTTCCACTCGCCCTTCGCCACGTCCCGGACGACGACCCGCTCCGGGCGGGGCTCCTCCAGGGTCGCCGGGTGGGCGACGCCGAGCGGCTCGGACTGCTCGGGTTCCTCCCACTGGACGGCGTCCTCGGTGGGGGTGCGGACCGGCAGGGTGAGGGAGGAGCCCGCCGGGTCGAGGGTGAATCCGGCGGCGTCGGGCTGCGGCCAGAGCCACGGCCAGTACGTGGAGGAGACCGCGAGCCGCACCCGGTGGCCGGGCGGGAAGGCGTGCCCGATGCCGTTCAGTTCGAAGGCGAACTGTTCCGTCTCGCCGATCTGGGCCTCCACGGCCCGGTCGCGGCCGTAGCGGGCGGAGAAGTTCAGCGCCCCCCGGGTGACGAGGGTGGAGGAGCCGTCCGGGGCGATGTCGCAGAGCCGCGCGACGACCTGTCCGGTGGGGGCGGCCGTCCGCAGGGCGAGTCGCACGGAGGGGCGCCCGAGGACCTCGACGGGGCCGCCGTCCTCGGGCACGGGGAAGTCGAAGCAGGCCGAGTGGGCGTCCTCGTCGCGCTGGTCCGGGGGGAGGTCGGCGGCGTTGCCGAAGGGGAAGAAGCGGCCGGCGTCGAGCCCGGTCTGCTGGGGCGAGTCGACGACGACCGGATCGCCCTGGAAGCCGTAGGTGACGGGGGTGACGTGCGGGGAGGGCCAGGAGGGGTCGGCGACCCAGCGGCCGGGCAGCTCCTCGTACACGGTGGCCGGCGGGTGGGAGGCGCTGATCCAGGAGCGGAGCAGCGGCTCGGCCATCACGTCGTTGTCGACGCCCTTGAGGTGGTGGTCCCACCAGCGCAGGGTCTCCTGGAGGAAGCCGATCGCCGGACCGGGCGGCAGGCCGCGGTCGGGGTAGTGGTGGGACCAGGGGCCGATGATGCCGCGGACCCGGTCCTGGGGGAGGTGCCGGGCGAGTCGCAGCACGGTGTCCCGGTAGGGGTCGTGCCAGCCGCCGACGGCGAGGACGGCGGCCCGGACGGCCCCGTAGTCCTCACAGACGCTGCCGTGCCGCCAGTACGCGTCCCGGGTCTGGTGGGCCAGCCAGGTGTGCACGAGGGGCTCCACCGCCTCCAGGCGCTTCAGCCACAGCCCGCGCCACTCCTCGCCGGCGTACCGGGGGTCCGGGGGCCGGGCGACGAAGGCGAGCATGGTGGCCGCCCAGGCGTGCATGTCGACGCCGAGGACCGAGCCGCCCATGTAGTGGACGTCGTTGTCGTAGCGGTCGTCGGTGGAGCAGACGGTGACGACCGCCTTGAGCGGCTCGGGGGCGAGGGCGGCGATCTGGAGCGCGTTGCAGCCGCCCCAGGCGATGCCGAACATCCCGACCTTCCCGTCGCACCAGGGTTGGGCGGCGAGCCAGTCCACCACGGCGACGCCGTCGGCGAGTTCGACGGCGTCGTACTCGTCGCCGGGCAGGCCCCCGCTGTTGCCGTGGCCGCGGACGTCGACCCGCACCGAGGCGTAGCCGTGGCCCGCGTACCAGGGGTGGCGCTGCCAGTCCCGGGGGGCGGTCCAGTCGGTCAGGCGGTACGGCAGGTACTCCAGGAGGGCCGGTACGGGGTCGTCGGCGAGCGGGCGCCACACGCGTGCGTACAGCAGGGTGCCGTCCGGCAGCGGGATGCGGATGTCCTCGTGGCGGGTCTCGTACGGGAAGTCGGTACGGATCTTCGTCATCAGGTCACCTCGGGGGCGGGGTGCGGCCGGCCGGGGGAAGGGCCGTCGCCTCCGGCGGGCGGCTGCGCACCGTTCGCATCGATATCGATCGCCGTTCGGGACATAACGCCTACTCCTGGTCGTATGAGCTGATCACGAACATACCGGGGGTGACGGGAAGGCGCCCACGGTGATCGAAAGGTGACCGGATACGCTGGCATGAGTGAATCGGGCGACACATCGACAATCCCCGCGATCGTCAGCAGCCCAGCCGTCCGTGAGAACAAGCCGTGTGATCCCCAGCAGGCGTCAGCAGACAGGAGACCCCCTCGTGACCGTCGTCGGGCCGTTCGGTCTTAGCGTGCGGGACCAGGCTCTTGAGGCCGATGTCCAGACCGGTTTGGCGGCTGTGGAAGCGGGCCTCCTGGACGCCACCAAGAGCGATGTCCCCTTCATCACGGAGGCCGCGCAGCACCTCGTCCTGGCCGGCGGCAAGCGGTTCCGCCCCCTGCTCGTGATGCTCGCCGCACAGTTCGGCGACCCCTACGCGCCGGGCGTCGTGCCCTCCGCCGTGGTCGTCGAGCTCACCCACCTGGCCACGCTCTACCACGACGACGTCATGGACGAGGCCGACGTCCGGCGGGGCGTCCCCAGCGCCAATGCGCGCTGGGGCAACTCGATCGCCGTCCTCACGGGTGACTTCCTCTTCGCCCGCGCCTCGCACACGCTCGCGGACCTCGGTCCCGAGGCCGTACGCATCCAGTCCGAGGCGTTCGAACGGCTCGTCACCGGCCAGATCCTGGAGACCGCCGGGCCGGCCGACGGCCGCGACCCCGTCGAGCACTACCTCGACGTCCTCGGCGGCAAGACGGGGTCCCTCGTCGCCGTGTCCTGCCGCTTCGGCGCCCTGATGTCCGGCGCCGACGAGAGCGTCGTCGACATCCTCACCCAGTACGGCGAGCGCCTCGGCGTCGCCTTCCAGCTCGCTGACGACGTCCTCGACATCGCCTCCGACTCCCACGAGTCCGGAAAGACCCCCGGCACCGACCTCCGGGAGGGCATCCCCACCCTCCCCGTGCTCCACCTGAGGGCCGCTGCGGCCGCGCACGGCCGTCCGGAGGACCTGGAGCTCGTCGCGCTCATCGACGGCGACCTCGGCGACGACGAGCGGCACGCCGAGGCCCTGCGCAGGCTGCGCGCCCACCCCGCCCTGGAGCAGGCCCGACGGGACACCGTCCGGTACGCGGAGGAGGCGCGCGCCATGCTGGCGCCGCTGCCCGACGGCTACGCGAAGGCGGCGCTGGCGGAGATGTGCGACGCGGTGGTGCACCGCGCGGGGTAGCCCTTCCTCAGGGTCGGGTCATCCCGAAGCAGTACGTGAGGTTGATCCCGCGGTCTGACGCTTCCGAGCCGTTCCCCTGGTGTGATGGAGACACCAACCACAGGGGCAGCACGGCACGGAGGTAGCGGAGACCATGGCAGAGACCCGTAAGGCGAGCCGGTTCATCGTCCCGGTCGCGGTGGCAGGGACGGCTGCGGCGACCATCGGGCTCGTCCCGGCGCTGGCGGCGTCCGGAGACCCCGACCTGCCCGAGATCACGGCCCAGCAGCTCATCGAGAAGATCGCCGCCTCGGACACCCAGACCCTGTCCGGCACCTTCAAGATCTCCACCGACCTGGGGCTGCCGGCCCTCGGCGGCCTGGCGTCCGGCCTCGGGGGCCTGGGCGGCGGCGACGCCTCGTCGGCGGACCCCGCGCAGAGGCTCACCGAGCTCGCCTCCGGCACCCACACGCTGCGCCTCGCGGCGGACGGCCCCGAGCGCCAGCGTCTCACCCTGCTCGACGGTTCCGACGAGTACAGCCTGATCCACAACGGCGACGACGTCTGGGCCTACGACAGCAAGTCGAACGAGGTGTTCCACGAGAAGGGCGCGGGCACCCCGGAGGCGCCCGAGGCGCACGAGGAGCTCCCCGGCACGCCCCGGCAGCTCGCCGACGAGGTGCTGAAGGCCGCCGGGGACACGACGTCGATCACGGTCGGCGGGACGGCCAGGGTGGCGGGCCGGGACGCGTACCAGTTGGTGATCAAGCCGAAGCAGTCCGGCTCGACGGTCGAATCGGTGAAGATCGCCGTGGACGCGGCCAACGGAACCCCGCTCAAGTTCACCCTCTCCTCGGTCGAAGGCGGCAAGCCGGTCGTCGACGCGGGCTTCACGAAGGTCGACTTCGCGAAGCCGGCGGCCTCGGACTTCGCCTTCGAGGTGCCGAAGGGCGCCAAGGTCACCGAGGGCGGTGCGGAGGAGTCCCCGCGGGACGGGAAGCTCCCCGAGGGGTTCGAGGAGAAGCTCCCCGAAGGGTTCGAGGACGGTTTCGCCGACTTCGGCAAGGGCCTGAACGTGATCGGCGAGGGCTGGACCACGATCGCCACGATCGACACCGGCGCACCGGCCCCGAAGACCGACGGGGCGCCGAAGGAGATCCAGGGCTTCCTGGACTCCCTCGGCGACCAGGTCACCGGCCCCTTCGGAGCGGGCACCCTCTTCAAGACGAAGCTGGTCAACGCCCTCCTCACCGACGACGGCAAGGTCTACGTCGGTGCGGTGACGAAGGAAGCGCTGATCGAAGCGGCGAACGCCGCCAAGTAGTAGGGGAGTTGGGACCCCGGGCGGGTCGGGGCAATGGTCACCGACCCACCCGGGAGTTCTGTGCCTTACGGGAAGGTCAGCTTGAAGCCGTTGATGTAGCCGGTGTCCCAGCTGGCCTTGTCCTGGACGCGGAGCTTCCAGGCACCGTTGGCGACCTCGGAGGAGGCGTTCACGGTGAAGGTCTGCTGGATGTTGTCGGCGCTGCCGCCGCTCCGGTTGGCCAGGTTGTAGACCGAACCGTCGGGGGCGATCAGGTCGACGACCAGGTCACCGCGCCAGGTGTGGATGATGTCCACGCCGACGGCGAGGTTGCTCGGGGCGTTGCCGGCGATGCCGGTGACGTTGACCGTGGAGGTGACCGCCGGGCCGTTGTCCGGGATGGACACGTCGGTCGTGTTCTCGAAGACCGTTCCGCTCGGCGGCGGGGTGGTCGTCCCGGACAGCGTCCAGATCGCGTGCGCGATCGCGTCGCTGTTGCGGTCCAGGGCGGTGTCGTTGATGTTCGACGTGGTGTCGCAGGACGAGTGGTAGCAGCGGTCGAAGGCCTGCCCGGCGGTGCCGCCCCACTTCTGCGCCTGGGCCGACGTCTTGGTGTAGTCGGCGCCCGCGAAGAGCCCGCCGACCGGGATGCCGACGTTCTTGAAGGGGGCGTGGTCGGAGCGGCCGTCGCCCTCCGTCTCGATCTCCGTGGGGATGCCGAGGCCGGCGAAGTAGTCCTTGAAGGTCTGCTCGATGGTCGGGTCGTCGTCGTAGACGAAGTAACCCGGGTTGGGCGAGCCGATCATGTCGAAGTTGAGGTAGCCCTTGACCTTCGCACGCTCGGTGCTGGACAGGTTGTTGACGTAGTACTTCGAACCGACGAGCCCGAGCTCCTCCGCGCCCCACCAGGCGAAGCGCAGGTGCTTGGAGGGCTGGTAGCCGGTACGGGCCACGGTGAGGGCGTTCTCCAGGACCGCGGCGGACCCCGAGCCGTTGTCGTTGATGCCGGGGCCGGAGGTGACCGAGTCGAGGTGCGAACCGGCCATCAGGACCTGGTTGGGATCGCCGCCCGGCCAGTCGGCTATGAGGTTGTAGCCGGTGTAACCGCTGGAGGTGAAGGTCTGCAGGGTGGTGGTGTAGCCGACGGCGTCCAGCTTCGCCTTCACGAAGTCGATCGACGCCTTGTAGCCGGTGCGGCCGTGGGCGCGGTTGCCGCCGTTGGAGTTGGCGATCGACTGGAGGTCCGCCAAGTGCTGCTTGACGTTGGCGAGCGGGATGTCGGGCGCGGCGGCGGCCGCCTGCGGACCGGCGGCTGCGGTCCCGGCGAGGCCGCCGAGCGCGAGCGCCGCGAGGGCGGCGACCGCGGTGACGCGTCTGGGCACGGAGATGTTCATGTGGGGGCTCCGGATTCCGAACGGGGATGGGACGGAACGTGCGAGACGCCTCGGGCGTGGGTGCCACGAGGCGCTGGAGCTGTGCGGATGCGCGCTTGTTCGTTGTGCGGCGGTTCAGTCGTGCGTGCTGAATGTTCAGTGAGATTTTGACTCCGCGTCAAGAGCGGAAACCGGTCATCTCCGTTCGCTCACCGGACGATGTCCCCGCCACCACGCCGGACCAGGGGCGGACGGTCGAGGATCTCGATGTATTCGATCCGGCCGTGCACGAGGTCGAGGTTGAGCATCCCCGTCTCGGCGAGCAGGGGCAGACAGCGGTGACCCTCTCCGTACGGGGTGCCCGCAGGACGGTCCGAGGTGCGGATGCTCTGACAGAAGTCGTCGCCGCAGCCGCAGTCGCCGAACAGCCGCACGTCCCACACGACGATCGCCAGGTCCCGCTCCCCCTCCTCCTCCAGGAGCCGGACGAGTTCGGCGACGAGCTCGGGGTACACCTCGCGGACGAGCGGCGGCTCCGGGGGCGCGCCTCCCTCCCCGCCCGCGGTCTCCTCGTTGTTGCGCATGCGGGGAAGTCTGCCGGCAGGTGCGGTGCGGCGGCACGCGGTTTTTCCTCCGCCGGCGCGACGCGCGGACACGGCGGGACGACACGGGACGGTGCCGTCCAGGCACTAGGGTCGGCTCCTTCGACCCGCCGATCCGGAGGAGCGCACCCCATGAAGATCGCCGTACTGGGAACGGGAGAGGTCGGACGCCGACTCGCCACGAAGCTGGTTTCGCTGGGGCACGAGGTGGCCATGGGGTCGCGCACCGCGGACAACGCCGAAGCCGCCACGTGGGCGGGGGAGTGCGGCGGGACGCACGGGACCTTCGCCGACGCGGCCGGCCCCGCCGAACTGGTGGTCAACGCCACCGGCGGACTCGTCTCCCTGACCGCCCTGGAGGCCGCGGGCGCGGCGAACCTGCGCGGCAAGGTCCTGATCGACGTGTCCAATGCGCTCGACTTCTCCCGGGGTTTCCCGCCCCGGGTGGTCACGCCCGAGGAGGGCAGCGTTGCCGAGCAACTGCAGAAGGCCTTCCCGGAGACGCGGGTCGTCAAGGCGCTCAACACCATGACCAACGCCGTCATGGTCGACCCGAGCCGGGTCCCCGGGCAGCACCACGTCTTCCTCAGCGGCGACGACCCGGACGCGAAGGCCGTCGTCGCGGAGCTGCTCGCCTCGTTCGGCTGGGCCGCCGACCGGATCCTCGACCTCGGCGACCTGTCGGGCGCCCGCGCCACCGAGCAGCTGATGCCGCTCTGGCTGCGCCTCTACGGAGTGCTCGGAACCGCCGACTTCAACTTCGGCATCGCCGGAGCCTGACCCCCTCGCCGTCCAGGGGACGGTGCCGGGCGGGACGTCTCCGTCCCACCGCTCCCGCGCCGCCGCCCGCAACGGTCCCTTCCCGGCCGGTCCGGTCGGCCCGGAAGCCGCGTCGTGCGCCGGGCCCGGCGATGCCGCCGGCCAGCCCGCGGAGCGGCTCCCCGACTCAGGACGCGTAGAAGTCGGCGTACCGGGCGGAGAGCCCCGCCACGGAGAAGCCCTCGAAGTCGCCGGCGGCTTCACTGCTGGTCAGACGCTGGAGTGCGGCCCCGGCCTCGGGCGAGTGCAGACTCCTCAGGTACGCCTTCGTCCCGGCCAGTCCGCCTCCGCACAGCAAGGCGACCTCGATGGAGATGTCGGCGTCCATGCTGGCGGTCTTGGCCCGCCAGATGTGCAGCACGTCGTCGAGGACGCCGGCGTTGAACAACTGGACGCAGCACAGCTTCATCAGCTCCGTGTCGCCGTCGCCCTGCGCAGCCTCCTCCCGCCGCCGGTGGGCGGAGAGCAGGCCGCGCACCTCGTCGAGGTCCGCGCCGACGGGATGCAGGCCGTACCGATCCAGGCTCTCGTCTTCGTCCACCGCCCCATTTTCCAGCAGGAGCGGCGCTGCGACCGAGGTCACGGTCGGGGCGTGACCTTGTGACCCTAATGTGGAGGGATGAACGATGCGCCCGGCTGCCCGCTGATCGACGTCGCCGCCACCTATCTGCCCCGGCTCGCGGAGTTCTCCGTCGCGCCGGGACTGGTGGCCGCCGTCGACCAGCACGCGGCGGCCGTGTGCGATGCGCTCGCCCCGGTCGGGTCGGGGGCGAAGGGGCGGACCGTCCGTCGGGAAGAGCTCGCCGACTACGTCCTCGGGTTCACCGACTGGCTGACCGAGGCCGACTGGACCGAACCCGTCGGCCATGACTTCGCGACCCTGCACCTGACGGCCGTCTGCTGGCTGATCCGGGAGCACGACCTGCTGGGTGCGTGAGCGCCGCACCCGGGCGGGCGGGGACCCGGTCGAGGCACTGACCGCCCGGTGCCGGGTGGCTCCCGTGCCGTCGGTGCGCCGTCAGCCTCCCGTCGGGGGCGCCGGGGCGGCGGGGGCGCCCTCCGCGGCCCGCGCGGCGGATCCGGTGACCGGAACGGTCCGCACGGACGCGGCGGCAGGGGCCGCCGCCTCGACCGCGGCCCGGCTCCGACGGGCCGTCCGCAGCGCGTCCCAGGTGAGGATGGTCAGGGCCAGCCAGACCAGGGAGAAGCCCGCCCAGCGCTCCGGCGGCATGGCCTCGTGGAAGTAGAGGATTCCGAGCAGGAACTGGAAGGTGGGCGCCAGGTACTGCAACAGCCCGAGCGTGGACAGCGGGACGCGGATCGCCGCCGCTCCGAAGCAGACCAGCGGCACCGCCGTGACGATGCCGGTGGCGGCGAGCAGCGCCGTGTGGCCGGCGCCGTGGGAGCCGAAGGCGAGGGTGCCCCGGGTCCCGAGCCAGACGAGGTAGCCGAGGGCGGGCAGGAACTGGACGGCGGTCTCGGCGGCGAGCGATTCCAGGCCGCCGATGTTGACCTTCTTCTTCACCAGGCCGTAGACGGCGAAGGAGAAGGCGAGGGCGAGGGAGATCCACGGCGGCCGTCCGTACCCGAAGGCCAGGACCAGCACGGCGGAGAAGCCGATGCCGACGGCCGCCCACTGGGCGGGGCGGAGCCGTTCCTTCAGGACGAGGACGCCGAGGGCGATGGTGACGAGCGGGTTGATGAAGTAGCCGAGGGAGGCCTCGACGACGCGGCCCGTGTTCACGGACCAGATGTAGAGGCCCCAGTTCACGGTGATGACGGTGGCGGCGACGGCGATCAGGCCGAGCTTGCGCGGGCTGCGCGCGAGCTCCCGTATCCAGCCCCAGCGACGCAGCGCGAGGAGCGCGATGCCCACGAAGGCCAGCGACCAGACCATGCGGTGGGCGAGGATCTCGATCGCACCGGCGGGCTTGAGGAGCGGCCAGAAGAGCGGGACCAGGCCCCACATCCCGTAGGCGCCGATCCCGTATGCCAAGCCCGTTCGGCTCTCGCTCTTCTCCGTCTTCACCGGACCTCCTGCCCTGTGCCGCGCTGTTCCGACGAAGGTAGCGCCGCACGGGGCAGATTGTCATGCCCGTACCGCTATACGGTCATGACAGCTTCAGGAGGTGGGGAGCGCCTCCCCGATCGACGCGGCGATCGGAGTGGTCGGGCGGCCGATCAGGCGGGCCAGATCGCCGGTCCGCAGGGCGAGCGCGCCCTGCTCGACGGCCCGGTCCACGTCCACCAGGATCTCGGCGAAGCCCCGCGGGACCCCGGCGCCGGTCAGGATCTCCAGGTGGGTCGCGGCGGGCACGTTGCGATAGGTGACCTCCCGGCCGCTCCGGGCGGCGACCTCGGCCGCGTACTCGGCGAAGGACCAGGCGGTGTCGCCGCTCAGTTCGTACGTCGCGCCCAGGTGCTCCTCGATCGGGCCGGTCAGGACGGCGGCCGCGGCCGCGGCGTAGTCGGCGCGGGTCGCGGAGGCGATCCGGCCCTCGCCGGCGCTGGCCACGACGGCGCCGTGGGCCAGGACCTGGGCGAGTTGGGCGGTGTAGTTCTCGGAGTACCAGCCGTTGCGGAGGAAGGTGTGCGGCAGCCCCGAGGCGAGGATCAGGCGCTCGGTCTCCTTGTGTTCGGCCGCCAGGTCGAAATCGGCCCCGTCGCCCCCGAGGATGCCGGTGTACGCGAGCTGGGCCACGCCCGCCGCCCTGGCCGCGTCGATCACGGCGCGGTGCTGGGCGATCCGCCGGCCGACCTCGCTGCCCGAGACCAGCAGCACCCGGTCGCCGGCCGCGAAGGCGTCCGCCAGGCTCTCCGGGCGGTCGTAGTCGGCGATCCGCAGCTCGATCCCCCGCTCCGCGAGGTCGGCGGCCTTCTCCTTGCTGCGGACGACGGCGGCGACGGACGCGGCGGGGACGGTGGCGAGGAGGGCGTCGACGACGAGGCGGCCGAGCTGTCCGGTGGCTCCGGTGACGACGATGCTCATGGTGCTTCCTTCTTCCGGTGGGGTGCGGGGGAGTGCACTCACCGTAAGACGGGCGCTAACTTTTCGTAAGTACCCACTTTGAAGTAAGGTACTGGCATGGGAGTAAGTGAGGACCGGAAGAACCCGCTCGCCGGGGTCGACGGGGGCGCGTGCCCGGCCCGGCTGGTCCTGGAGCACGTCACCAGCCGTTGGGGCGTCCTGATCCTGATCGCCCTCAGGGAGCGCTCGTACCGCTTCAGCGAGCTCCGCCGGCACGTCGGCGGCGTCAGCGAGAAGATGCTCACCCAGACGCTCCAGACCCTGGAGCGCGACGGTTTCGTCCACCGCGACGCCAAGCCCGTCATCCCGCCCCGCGTCGACTACAGCCTGACCGCCCTGGGCGAGGAGGCCGCGCGCCAGGTCTGGGAGCTCGCCCGCTGGACCGATCGGCGGGTCCCGGAGGTCGAGGAGGCGCGCCTGCGCTACGACCGTGCGCGCCGCGGGGTCGCCACCCCGTCCCCGTGACGCCGAGGGGCCCGGGAAACGACCCCGGGGGCCCGTTCCGCAGTGCGGAACGGGCCCCCGGGACGTGCGCGTGCGCTCAGCCGACCACGGTCCAGGTGTCGTTGCCGGTGAGGAGCTTCTCCAGGTCGCCCTGGCCCTGTTGTTCCACGGCCGTTTCCAGTTGTTCGGCCATGAGGGTGTCGTAGACCGGGCGTTCCACCGAGCGGAAGACGCCGATGGGGGTGTGGTGGAGGGTGTCGGGGTCGGCGAGCCGGGAGAGGGCGAAGGCGGTGGTGGGAGTGGTCGCGTGGGCGTCGTGGACGAGGACCGCGGACTCGTTGTCCGGGGTGATCGGGACGATGTGGAGGTCGCCGGTGGCCGGGTCGCGGATGACGCCCTTGTCGCTGTCCGCGCCGAAGCGGATCGGCTGTCCGTGTTCCAGGCGGATCACGGCTTCTTTGGCTTGATCCTTGTCCTTGAGGACTTCGAAGGCGCCGTCGTTGAAGATGTTGCAGTTCTGGTAGATCTCCACCAGGGCGGTGCCGTCGTGCGCGGCGGCCTGGCGCAGCACCTCGGTGAGGTGTTTGCGGTCGGAGTCCACGGTCCGTGCGACGAAGGAGGCTTCTGCGCCGAGGGCGAGGGAGACGGGGTTGAACGGGGCGTCCAGCGAGCCCATCGGCGTCGACTTGGTGATCTTGCCGATCTCGGAGGTGGGCGAGTACTGGCCCTTGGTCAGGCCGTAGATCCGGTTGTTGAACAGCAGGATCTTGAGGTTGACGTTGCGGCGCAGGGCGTGGATGAGGTGGTTGCCGCCGATGGAGAGGGCGTCGCCGTCGCCGGTGACGACCCAGACGGACAGGTCGCGGCGTGAGGTCGCCAGTCCGGTGGCGATGGCGGGGGCGCGGCCGTGGATGGAGTGCATCCCGTAGGTGTTCATGTAGTACGGGAAGCGGGAGGAGCAGCCGATGCCGGAGACGAAGACGATGTTTTCCTTGGCCAGTCCGAGTTCGGGCATGAAGCCCTGGACGGCGGCGAGGACGGCGTAGTCGCCGCAGCCGGGGCACCAGCGGACTTCCTGGTCGGACTTGAAGTCCTTCATGGACTGCACGGCCTCGGCCTTCGGCACCAGGCTCAGCAGGGTCTCGGTGGGCTCAGGCATCGATGACCTCCTTGAGGGCGGCGGCGAGCTGTTCGGCCTTGAAGGGCATCCCGTTGACCTGGGTGTGGGGTCGGGCGTCGACGAGGTACTTGGCGCGGATGAGGGTGGTGAGCTGGCCGAGGTTCATTTCGGGGACGACGACCTTGTCGTAGCGTCCCAGGACCTCGCCCAGGTTTTCGGGGAAGGGGTTGAGGTGGCGCAGGTGGGTCTGGGCGATGGAGCCGCCGGTGCGGCGGATGCGGCGGACGGCGGCGGTGATCGGGCCGTAGGTGGAGCCCCAGCCCAGCACCAGGGTGTCGGCGCCGTCCGGGTCGTCGACCTCCAGGTCGGGCACGGCGATGCCGTCGATCTTGGCCTGGCGGGTGCGGACCATGAAGTCGTGGTTGGCCGGGTCGTAGGAGATGTTGCCCGTGCCGTCCTGCTTCTCGATGCCGCCGATGCGGTGTTCCAGACCGGGGGTGCCGGGCACGGCCCAGGGCCGGGCCAGGGTCTCGGGATCGCGCTTGTAGGGCCAGAAGGCTTCGGTGCCGTCGGCCAGGGTGTGGTTGGGGCCGGTGGCGAACGCGGTCCGCAGGTCGGGGAGGTCGGCGACCTCGGGGATGCGCCAGGGCTCGGAGCCGTTGGCCAGGTAGCCGTCGGACAGCAGCATCACCGGGGTGCGGTACGTCAGTGCGATCCGGGCGGCCTCCAGGGCCGCGTCGAAGCAGTCGGCCGGGGTGCTGGGGGCCACCACCGGCACCGGGGCCTCGCCGTTGCGGCCGTACATCGCCTGGAGCAGGTCGGCCTGCTCGGTCTTGGTCGGCAAGCCGGTCGACGGTCCGCCCCGCTGGATGTCGACGATCAGCAGTGGCAGTTCCAGCGACACCGCCAGGCCGATCGTCTCCGACTTCAGCGCCACGCCGGGGCCGGAGGTCGTCGTCACGGCGAGGGAACCGCCGAACGCCGCCCCGAGCGCGGCGCCGATCCCGGCGATCTCGTCCTCGGCCTGGAAGGTGCGCACGCCGAAGTTCTTGTGCCGTGACAGCTCGTGCAGGATGTCCGAGGCCGGGGTGATCGGATAGGAGCCGAGGTACAGCGGCAGGTCGGCCTGGCGGGAGGCGGCGATCAGGCCGTAGGACAGGGCCAGGTTTCCGGAGATGTTGCGGTAGGTGCCGGTGGGGAACGCCTTCGTGGCCGGGGCGATCTCGTAGGAGACGGCGAAGTCCTCCGTGGTCTCGCCGAAGTTCCAGCCGGCCCGGAACGCGACGATGTTCGCCTCGGCGATCTGCGGCTTCTTGGCGAACTTCTGCCGCAGGAAGGTCTCGGTGCCCTCGGTCGGCCGGTGGTACATCCACGACAGCAGCCCGAGCGCGAACATGTTCTTGCTCCGCTCGGCCTCCTTGCGGGACAGGCCGAAGTCCTTCAGCGCCTCCAGCGTCAAGGTCGTCAACGGCACCGGGTGCACCCGGTAGCCGTCGAGCGAACCGTCCTCCAGCGGCGAGACCGCGTATCCGACCTTCGCCATCGCCCGCTTGGCGAACTCGTCCGTGTTCACGATGATCTCGCCACCGCGCGGCACGTCGGCGATGTTCGCCTTCAATGCGGCCGGGTTCATCGCGACCAGCACGTTCGGTGCGTCACCCGGGGTCAGGATGTCGTGGTCGGCGAAGTGCAGCTGGAACGACGACACGCCCGGCAACGTGCCGGCGGGCGCCCGGATCTCCGCCGGGAAGTTCGGCAGCGTGGACAGGTCGTTCCCGAACGACGCCGTCTCCGAGGTGAACCGGTCACCCGTCAACTGCATGCCGTCACCGGAGTCGCCCGCAAACCGGATGATCACCCGATCGAGCCGGCGCACTTCCTTCCCGACCCCGTTCCGGGGCATCCCCGAAACGCTGCGCTGTTCCCCGACCAAGGCCTCACCGGCCTCGCTACTGACCTGGCTGGTCACTGATCTGGACCTCCCTCGCGGCAAGGGGACTCTCCGCCGGAGGCGGGAGAAGGCTTCGGGGCGGGGCGGCGATCACCGTCGGCGATCACCGGCCGTCCCGAAGCCCACCCTACGACGGCGGGGCGGACCCTCCCGGGACTTCTCGCATTTTGGATCTCTCTTTAAGACGCCGCTTGGCCCTGAACCACTGCGTCCGGTCGTCGTCCCGGGGACTCCGGAGGGGCGGTCCCGGATCCGCCCCGCCCCGGAGCGCGGCCCGGACCGTCCGGCAGCGTGGCGGACGGTGCTGCCTTCCCCCACGTCCTGGGACTTCAGGACGCCCTGGGGCTTCAGGACGCCCTGGGGCTTCGGAACGTCCTAGGATTTCAGATACGTCAACACCGCGAGCACCCGGCGGTGATCGCCGTCGCTCGGGGAGAGCCCCAGCTTCAGGAAGATGTTGCTGATGTGCTTCTCCACCGCGCCGGCACTCACGACCAAGGCCTTCGCGATCGCCGAGTTCGTCCGGCCCTCCGCCATCAGACCGAGCACCTCGCGTTCCCGCGGGGTCAGGTTCGCCAGCACGTCCTGCTGACGGCTGCGGCCGAGCAACTGCTGCACGACCTCCGGATCCAGCGCCGTGCCGCCCCCGGCCACCCGGATGACCGCGTCCACGAACTCGCGCACCTCCGCGACCCGGTCCTTCAGGAGGTACCCCACGCCCCGGCTGGAACCGGCCAGGAGCTCGGTGGCGTACTGCTCCTCCACGTACTGCGACAGCACCAGCACCCCGAGTCCCGGGTGCTCCTTGCGCAGCCGTACGGCGGCCCGCACGCCCTCGTCGGTGTGCGTCGGCGGCATCCGCACGTCCGCCACCACTACGTCCGGCAGGGCGTCCTCGGCCGCGAGCCCCGCCACCGTCTCCACCAGCGCCTCGCCGTCCCCGACACCGGCGACGACCTCGTGCCCCCGGTCCGTCAACAGCCGGGTCAGCCCCTCCCGCAGCAGTACGGAATCCTCGGCGATGACCACCCGTACCGCGCCTTGCCCCGTCACGCCCATGCCCCCCACGTCGGTCTCCACTGAGACCTTCAGCATGGCACCCCGCCGCGCGCCCCTCCAGCGAACCGGCCACCCGTCATCACGCGGCCCCGCCCCCGTCCGACCGCCGCGTCCGGTTCCCGCCGCGTCAGGCGGTCCGGAGCCGGGCCGCGACGCCTATGCGCGCCAGGGAAGCTCCACGGTCACCGTCGTGGGGCCACCGGCCGGGGAATCCACCGCGAGCACCCCGTCCACCGCCCCCACCCGTCCGGAGAGCCCGGCCACGGCGGACGCGCCGTCCTCCGGACCCGCGCCCCCCGCCCCGTCGTCCCGCACCTGGAGCATCAGCCGGTCCCCCGTCCGCCACGCCTCCACCCACGCGCGCCGCGCGCCGGAGTGGGGGGAGACGTTCCGGAGCAGCTCCGAGACCGCGAAGTACGCGATGCCCTCGATCGCCGGCGCCGGCCGGGACGGCAGGTCCACGTCCACCGACACCGGCACCGCGCAGCGCGAGGCGACCGCGGAGAGCGCGGCGTCCAGGCCCCGGTCGGTGAGGACCGCCGGGTGGATGCCCCGGGCCAGGTCCCGCAGTTCCCGGAGGGCGAGCTTCACCTCGCCGTGCGCCTCGTCGACGAGGACCGCCGCCGCCTCCGGGTCCCGCGCCAGCTTCTCCTTCGCCAGCCCGAGGTCCATCGCGAGCGCGGCGAGCCGGGCCTGGGCCCCGTCGTGCAGCGCGCGCTCGATGCGCCGCAGGTCGGCCGCGGCCGTGTCGACCACGGTGCCCCGGTCCGACTCCAACTCGGTGACGCGGGAGGCCAGCCGGGACGGGCCGAGCAGCCCGGAGACGAGGACCCGGTCGACGGCGACCAGGCCCCGGAGCACCCACGGCCCCACCAGCACGACCAGGAGCCCGACCGCGCTGGTCACGGCGACCTCGAAGGGCGTGTCGAGGTACAGGGCACGGTGCGCGTCGCCGTACAGCTGGATCCCGTCCTGCCCCACCCACAGGGGGAAGACCCACTGCCACAGCGGGTACGTGAAGAGGGACCAGCCCCAGACCCACAGGGCCACCGTGACCGAGAAGGAGAAGACGGCCCACGGCATGTGCAGGAAGGCGTACAGCACGTGCCGCCAGGACGCCCCGCTCTTCAGCACGGCCCCCATCCAGGACAGCGCCCCGCCGGTCCGCCCGCGCACCGGTTCCGGCGCGGGCACGTCGTGGTCGAGCAGGGCCCGCGCCCGCGCCCGCTCCACCGCGCCGAAGCCACGGCACATCGCGAGCGCCCCGGCCAGGATCGGCACGCCGAGGAAGGTGATGAGCAGGCCGGTGCCGGCGGACACGAGGGCGACCGAGAGCGCGAACCAGCAGACGCTCAGCGGCAGCCCGATCAGGACGTATCCGACGGCGCGCCAGGTGCGGGCCTCGAACGGTGCGCGGATCGCGGTGGGGAGTCGGTGGGAGGCGGCCATCGGGGAGGTCCCTGTCTCGTCGGGGGAGGGGCGATCGGTACGCCTTCCAGGCTTCCGTTCCGCCGCTCGCTGGACCATGAGGCGGAGGGGCGTCTCGGGGCGGGGGTTTTCCCCACCGGGGGCCTTCCCCACCCCATGCCGTCGCTCGTGAGCGGGCCGGTGCGGTCGCTCGTGAGCCGGCCGGCCCGTCGACCTGCTCGGGGCGGGGTGGGGCCGGCGGACCCGTGCTGCGAGCCCGAACGCCTCGACCCCTCAGAGCCGGTCCCCCCTGCCGGCCGGTTGCGGAGGATGCGTCCCGCCACCGTCCTTGACGTCCTGCTCGCAGGTCCGTCGGCGGTAGGACTGGTCATTGGGGATCAAGAGCACTTCGACGACCTGCTCGGGGTGCTCGACGGCGAGCCAGTCGTCGCCCGTGAGGACACCGTCCCGCTCGGGCCGGGCCGCGGAGGAATGAAGCGTCCGGCACCCCAACGCCACGCGCGCCCCGTCGACGGCGCAGGCGTCCACTGCGGGGCCGTGCACCTCGTCGGCGCCGTCGAAGCGGTAGCGGAAGTGGACCTCGTCGCCCTCGGCGGGCACCTGCGGGTGGGGTTCGAGGCGCCAGTCGACGACCTCGGCGGTGATGCCGAGGGGCCGGCCGGACACGTCTTCGACCTGCACCCTGACACCGGCCTCACCGCGCTCCGCACGCGTGTCGGTGCAGCCCCAGGGGGAAGAGCAGCCGGACAGGGCGAGAACCCCCAGGGCCGAAAGAGCACCGACGCGTACCCGTGCAGGAAACACCGGGATGACCTCCGGGGGTGGGGGCGGAGCAGTGTATCCCGGGGCCGTCCGGCAGCCGTGGGCGAAGTCGGCGACCACCCGCCGTGGTGGTGGTGGCCGAAGCATCGGCCCGGGCCCTCCCCGCGCCCCGGGGGACGCCCCGGGGGACGGGCCGGGGGACGGGTCAGACGGACGGAACGGCCCGTCGGCCCGGTCGGGAGCGCCACGGCAACTCCGCGGTGACTGTCGTCGGTCCCCCCTCGGGGGAGTCCAGGACGAGCAGCCCGTCGACGGCACCGAGCCGCTCCGCGAGCCCCGCCAGCCCCGTCCCGCCGTCGAAGCGCGCCCCGCCGGCCCCGTCGTCCCGCACCTGGAGCAGCAGTCGGTCCTTCGACCGCCACGCCTCCACCGAGGCGGACCGGGCACGCGCGTGCTTGGACACGTTCTGGAGCAGCTCCGACACGGTGAAGTATGCGATGCCCTCGATCGCCTCCGCCGGTCGCTCCGCGAGGTCCACGGTCACCTTCACCGGCACCGTGCAGCGCGAGGCGACCGCGGAGAGCGCGGCGTCCAGGCCCCGGTCGGTGAGGACCGCCGGGTGGATGCCCCGGGCCAGGTCCCGCAGTTCCTGGAGGGCGAGCTTCACCTCGCCGTGCGCCTCGTCGACCATCGCGGCAGCAGCCTCCGGGTCCTCCAGGAGCTTCTCCTTCGCCAGCCCGAGCCCCATGGCGAGGGCGACGAGCCGGGCCTGGGCCCCGTCGTGCAGGTCCCGCTCGATGCGCCGCAGGTCGGCCGCGGCGGTGTCGACCACCACGCCCCGGTCCGACTCCAGTTCGGCGACCCGGCGCTCCAACTCGTCGGAGGGCGAGAGCAGGCCCCTGACCATGCCCCGGTCGCCGTTGGTCAGGCCGCGGGCCAGGAACGGCAGGACGGGCCAGAGGACGAGGAGCGAGACCAGCGCGACGGTGAACGTCACGATCCCCCAGGGCAGCCGGACCAGCCCGTACAGCTGTGTCCGCCAGGCCACCGGGTCCTTCAGCCTGGACCACAGCCAGCCGAAGGAGCCGCGGGCCGGCGGCAGCGGAGACGGTTCCGCGACCACCGTGCCGAGCAGCGCGCGGGCGCGGGCCCGCTCGGCCCGCCCCAGCAGCCGGGCACCGCCGAGCCCGAGGGCGAGCAGCGGCAGCCCGATCACGGTGACGGAGAGCCCCACGCCGAGCGCGACGCTGACGACCGCGTAGACGAAGCCGAGCACCGAGGTGAGGAGGTTGGAGAGGAGGAAGGCGATCTCCTTCCAGGTCTCCTTTCCGTAGGCGGGCCGCAGCGGCGGACGCGGTGCGTCGGCGACGTCGGAGGACCCGACGGGATCAAGATCGGCACTCATGTCCCCAGCCTGCCGGTCGCGGGCGGCGCCGCGCCATGGGGTGGGTGGGTCAGTGCGGGTGGGGATATCCCCACCCGCCCCGGCGCACATCAAGGCACCCGCGACTGCTTACGGTCCCTTTAGCAGGGCCTAGACTCGCGTCCGTACAGAAGTGACCCATGAGACACCGAGACCGAGGGGCGGACGTGCGGGAACCGACCGTTGTCGCGGCCGACGCGGCGGACTACTTCCAGACGTACTCCGTCGTCGGCGTGCTCGCCGTCGTCGGGGTGCTCTTCGTCGCCGTGGCGTTCGGCGCGGGCCGACTGCTGCGGCCCGTCGTGCCGACGCCCGAGAAGCTCCTCACCTACGAGTGCGGCGTCGACCCCGTGGGGGAGGGCTGGGCCCACACCCAGGTCCGCTACTACGTGTACGCCTTCCTCTACGTCATCTTCGCCGTCGACTCGATCTTCCTCTTCCCCTGGGCGACGATCTTCGCCGCACCCGGCTACGGCGCCACGACCCTGGTCGAGATGTTCGTCTTCCTCGGCTTCCTGGCCGTGGGGCTGCTCTACGCGTACAAGAAGGGCGTCCTGGCATGGACGTAACACCCCTGCCCGCACCCAAGCTGGGGCCGCTCGCCCGTCTGGCGCCCGAGCCGATGAAGGTGGTCCTGAACTGGGGCCGCCGCTACAGCCTGTGGGTCTTCAACTTCGGCCTCGCCTGCTGCGCGATCGAGTTCATCGCCGCCTCGATGGCCCGGCACGACTTCATCCGGCTCGGCGTGATCCCCTTCGCGCCCGGCCCGCGCCAGGCCGACCTGATGATCGTCTCCGGCACGGTGACGGACAAGATGGCGCCGGCCGTGAAGCGGCTCTACGAGCAGATGCCGGAGCCCAAGTACGTCATCTCCTTCGGCGCCTGCTCCAACTGCGGCGGCCCCTACTGGGACTCGTACGCGGTCACCAAGGGCGTCGACCAGATCATCCCGGTCGACGTGTACGTCCCCGGCTGCCCGCCCCGTCCCGAGGCCCTCCTCCAGGGCATCCTCAAGCTCCAGGAGAAGATCGCCAGGGAGAGCCTGGCCGAGCGCTACGCGACGACGCCGTCCGTGGCCCAGCTGACGAGCCCCCTGGTCGAGCGGCCGGGAGGCGAGGCGTGAGCGCGTACGACTCCCTCCCCGGCTCCGTGACGGAACTCTTCGGCGAGGGGGCGACGGCGGAGCAGGCCTACGACCTGCTGACCGTGGACGTCCCGCCGACGTCCTGGCTCGCGGCGCTGACCACCGCCCGCGACGGCCTGGGCTGCACCTTCTTCGACTGGCTCAGCGCGGTGGACGAGCCGGGCACCGGCTTCCGCGTCTGCGCACACGTGGTGGCGCTCGGCGCCGGCCGGCCGCGCCGCCTCCTGGTCCGCACCACGGTTCCGCACGACGCCCCCGCCCTCCCCACGGCGATCGGGGTGTACGCCGGCGCGGCCTGGCACGAGCGCGAGACCCACGAGATGTTCGGCGTGGCCTTCGAGGGCCACCCGCACCTGGTGCCGCTGCTGCTCCCCGAGAACTTCGAGGGCCACCCCTTGCGCAAGGACTTCGTCCTGGCGGCGCGCGTCGCCAAGGCCTGGCCGGGCGCGAAGGAGCCGGGCGAGTCCCACGACGGCGGCCCGAAGCGTCGCCAGATGCTTCCCCCCGGCGTCCCGGACCCCAATGAATGGGGCCCGCTCAAGGGACAGCTCCCACCGGCCCCCGCCCGGCCCGCCCGTGCGGCAGCGGGCGACCGCCCGGCGCGCCGCACGCGCACGGCCACGGAGGGTTCGGCGAGTCAGGCGGCTCCGGCGTCCGGTGGGGCGTCCGGTGGGGCGGAGGCTTCGGTGGCGCGTCCGCCGCGGCGTTCCCGTTCGGCCTCGGAGGGTTCGGCGAGTCAGGCGGCTCCGGCGTCCGGTGGGGCGTCCGGTGGGGCGGGGGCTTCGGTGGCGCGTCCGCCGCGGCGTTCCCGTTCGGCCTCGGAGGGTTCGGCCAGCCAGGCGGCCCCGGCCCCGGCCGCGGACCGTCCCGAGCCCCGCACGGGTCCCGCCGCCGCCCGCCCCCGCAGCTCGGACGCCCCCTGGCACCACGCCCGTCCGGCCTTCGACGAGGAGCCGTCGGCCGGGGAGGGCGCATCCGCCCCGACCGGGCCCCCGACCGGGGCCGACCCCGCCGGGCCGCCCGCCGGGGCCGACCCCGCCGGGCCGAAGGACACGGCCGAGGAAGGGCCGTCCACCCCGCCGAGCGGCACCACCGACCGCGAGCCGCCCGCTGAGGGCGACGACCGGAACGACCACCCCACCCACCCCGCCGGAGGCGATCCCGCGTGAACGACGCACTCGACGTCGCCGTCCGGCTGCTCATCGTCTTCGGCGTCTTCCTCGTCCTGCCGCTCGTCATCGGGCAGACCGAGCACAAGGTCATGGCCCACATGCAGGGCCGGCTCGGTCCGATGTACGCGGGCGGCTTCCACGGCTGGGCGCAGCTCGTCGCGGACGGCGTGAAGTTCGCACAGAAGGAGGACGTCGTCCCGAAGGACGCGGACCGGCGCGTCTTCCAGCTCGCGCCGGCCGTCGCCCTCCTCCCGTACCTGCTCGTGCTCGTCGCGATCCCGATCGGCCCCGGTGAGGGGGCCGTCGGACGGGTCGTCGACGCGGGCGTCTTCTTCGTGCTGGCCGTCATGGGCGTCGGCGTCCTGGGCAGCCTGATGGCCGGCTGGGCGTCCGCGAACAAGTTCTCGCTGCTCGGCGGCCTCCGCACCGCCGCCCAGCTCCTCGCGTACGAGCTCCCGATGCTCCTCGCCGCCGCGTCCGTCGCGATGGCGGCCGGCACCGTTTCCCTCCCCGGCATCCTGGACGCCTTCGCGTGGTGGTGGCTGCCCTGGCAGATCATCGGCGCGCTGGTGTTCTTCACCGCCGGCCTCGCCGAGCTCCAGCGGCCCCCGTTCGACATGCCGGTCGCCGATTCGGAGATCATCTTCGGGGCGTACACCGAGTACACCGGTCTCCGGTTCGCCCTGTTCCTGCTCGCCGAGTACGCGGGCATCGTCGTCCTCTGCGGCCTCACCACCGTCCTCTTCCTCGGCGGCTGGCACGGACCGCTGGGCGCCGACGGCCTGGGCTGGGTCTGGACCCTCCTCAAGACGGCCGTCCTGGCCTTCGTCGTCATCTGGCTGCGGGTGAGCTACCCGCGGCTGCGCGAGGACCAGCTGCAGAAGCTCGCCTGGACGATCCTCGTTCCGCTCGCCCTGGCGCAGATCGCGCTCACCGGCATCGTGAAGGTGGCGATCCAGTAACCATGTCCCCCATCCCCGGTTCCGGCCTCGCCAAGGGCCTCGCCGTCACCCTCCGCACGATGACGCGGAAGACCGTCACCGCGCAGTACCCGGAAGTCCAGCCCGAGCTGCCGCCCCGCACCCGCGGGGTGATCGGACTGTTCGAGGAGAACTGCACGGTCTGCATGCTCTGCGCCCGTGAGTGCCCCGACTGGTGCATCTACATCGACTCCCACAAGGAGACGGTGCCGCCGGCCGCCCCCGGCGGGCGCGAGCGGAGTCGGAACGTCCTCGACCGCTTCGCCATCGACTTCTCGCTCTGCATGTACTGCGGGATCTGCATCGAGGTCTGCCCCTTCGACGCGCTGTTCTGGTCGCCCGAGTTCGAGTACGCGGAGACCGACATCCACGAGCTCACCCACGAGCGCGACAAGCTCCGCGCATGGATGTGGACGGTGCCCGAGCCGCCCGCGCTCGACCCGCACGCGGAGGAGCCGAAGGAGCTCGCCGCCGCCCGCAAGGCCGCGGAGAAGGCCGCCGCCGCCCAGGCCGAGGCCGAGACCGCTGCCCGGGGCCAGGCACAGGAGGGCCAGCAGTGATCCTCGCAGCAGCCCAAGCCCCCGGTTTCCTCTCGCCCACCGGCGTCGAGGTCGCCTTCCTCCTCGTCGGCCTCGTCACCCTCGGCGCGGCCCTCGTCACCGTCACCACCCGCCAACTGGTGCACGCCGCCCTCTGGCTGGTCGTGGCGCTCGGCGGGCTCGCCGTCGAGTACCTCCTGCTGACCGCCGAGTTCATCGCCTGGGTCCAGGTCCTGATCTACGTCGGCTCCGTCGTCGTGCTCCTCCTCTTCGGCCTCATGCTCACCAAGGCACCCATCGGTCGCTCACCGGACGCCGACTCCGGCAACCGACCGGTCGCCCTCGCCGTCGCCCTGGCCGCGGCGGCAGCGCTCGTCTGGGTCGTGGTCGACGCCTTCCGCACGACCCGGATCGACCTGGACGGCCCCGCCCAGGGCTCCACCGGGGTGACCGGCGAAATGCTCTTCCAGCACTGGGTGCTGCCCTTCGAGGCCCTGTCGGTGCTGCTGCTGGCCGCCCTGGTCGGCGCGATCGTCCTCTCCCGCAAGAAGAAGGAGGACGAGCGCTGATGCACCTCGCCTACCCGGCCGTCCTCGCCGCCCTCCTCTTCTCCACCGGCCTGTACGGCGTCCTCGCCCGCCGCAACGCGATCCTGGTCCTGATGTCCGTCGAGCTGATGCTCAACGCCGTCAACCTCAACCTGGTCGCCTTCGACGTCTGGCTCCGGGACACCCTCCACGCAGGTCAGGCCCTCACCCTCTTCACCATCGCGGTGGCCGCCGCCGAGATCGGCATCGGCCTCGCCATCGTCCTGATGGTCCACCGGGCCCGCGGCACCTCGGACGTCGACCGCCTGCGCGACACCAGAGAGCAACCGTCCGCCGACGAGAAGACCGAGGCCGCCGCGTGACCACGACCACCCTCGCCGTCCTCGTCCCCCTCCTGCCCTTCCTCGGTTCCGTCGCCGGACTCCTGCTCGGCCGCACCGCGCCCGGCTTCGTCCGGCCGCTCGCCGTGCTCCCGACGTTCGCCTCGGCGGTCCTCGCCGCCCTGGTCGCCGCCCGGCAGGGCGGGGGCCAGGCGATCGACGCGGCGACCCGGCTCACACCGACCGGTTCCGTCCCCGTCGACCTGAGCCTGCACATCGACGGCTTCGCCGCCCTCGTCGCCGTCCTGGTCGGCGTCGTCGCGACCTGTGTGCAGATCTACTCGACCGGCTACCTCCGCGAGGACCCGCGCTACCCCTCGTACGCCGCGCTCGTCTCCCTCTTCACTTCGGCGATGCTGCTCGTCGTCTACTCCGGGGACCTGATGGTGCTCCTGGTCGGCTGGGAGGTCATGGGCATCTGCTCCTACTTCCTCGTCGGCCACTACTGGGAGACCCCCGAGGCCAGGGCCGCCTCCCTCAAGGCCTTCCTCGTCACCAAGCTCGGTGACGTCCCCTTCCTCATCGGTCTCTTCGCGCTCGCCGTCGACGCCGGAACCTTCCGGATCACGGGCGTCCTCGGTGCCGTGGCGAACGGCGGCCTCGACCACCCCACCGTGATCGCCCTGCTGCTGCTCGCCGGCGTCGCGGGCAAGTCCGCCCAGTTCCCGCTGCACACCTGGCTCCCGGACGCGATGGCCGGCCCCACCCCCGTCTCCGCGCTCATCCACGCGGCGACGATGGTCGCCGCCGGCATCTACTTCACCGCCCGGCTGCTGCCCGTCTTCGCCGCGTCCGCCGCAGCGATGACCGTGCTCGCCGTGATGGCCGCGATCACCATGGTCGGATCGGCGCTCGCCGCCCTCGCCCAGGACGACATCAAGCGGGTCCTCGCCTACTCGACGATCGGCCAGCTCGGCTACATGGCCGGGGCGCTCGCCGTCGGCGACCGCGGGGCCGCCGTCTTCCACCTCCTCTCGCACGCCGCCTTCAAGGCGCTCCTGTTCCTCGCCGCGGGCGTGGTCATCCACGCCGCCGGCACCAACTCGCTCACCGCGATGTCCCGGATGAGCGGCCTCGCGAAGCGCATCCCCGACGCGTACTGGACGATGACCGTCGCCCTGCTCGCGCTCGCCGCCATTCCGCCGTTCGCCGGCTTCTTCTCCAAGGAAGCCGTCCTCGTGGCCGCCGAGCACACCGCCCTCGGCGAGCGGACCGTCGCTCCCGCCGGAGCCGGTTGGACCGTCCTCGTCGCCGGACTGCTGACCGCCCTGCTCACCGCGGCGTACGCGCTGCGCCTCTGGCTGCGGACCTTCCGCGGCCGGGGCGCCGAGGCCCCCGGCGCTTCCCCGACGGGGGAGGCCACGAGCCGTCAGCCGATCGCCATGACCAGCGTCCTGTGGGTCCTCGCGATCCCCTCCCTGGGCTTCGGCCTGACCGCCGCGTACCTCGACGACTGGTTCGACGGGAACCCCCTCACCCCGACGCTCACCACGGCCGTGCTCGGCACCGGGCTCGCCGTCGCCGGAGCAGCGATCACCTACGCCGTCTGGCGCACCCTCGCCACTCGCACCCCCGTCGCGGCCCCCGCCCCCCACGTCGCCCACCCGGAGGCCGACGCGGGCCGGGTCGAGGCGGAGGCCCTCCACCTGCCGCACCCCGCCGAGGACCCGGCCGACCCCGGGCGGGCGCTCCTCGGGCCGCTGTACGGTCCGGCCTCCGACGGCTTCCACCTGGACGCGGTCTACCGGACCGCCTTCGTCCGCCCCGTACTCGCCGCTGCCTCCCTGGTCCGCTTCCTGGACCGCGAGGTCGTCGACACCTACGTGGGTGCCGCGGGCGGGTCCGCCAAGGGACTCGGCTGGCTCGTCCGCCGTGCCCAGACCGGCAACGTCCAGACCTACCTGGGCGCCCTGCTCGCCGGCTCCGTCGTCCTGGCGATCGTCGCCGTCGCCCTCGCCAACGCCGTCGCCGGAGCGTGAGCCGTGATCGATATCAGCGAATCCGTGATGCAGTTCCTGCTGGCACTGATCGTCGTCGGCCCGCTGGCCGGCGCCGCCGCCGCCCTCCTCCCGGCCCCGCCCGGGCTGAAGGGGAAGTCACCCGACCAGGCCGTGCTCCGGCACGGCGTCACCGTCACCGGGGTGATCCTCCTCGCCGCGATCGTCCTCGCGCTCGGCTTCGACCACGACCACCCGTCGACGATGCAGGCCACCACGGACATCAGTTGGATCGGCGCGCTCGACGTGCGCATCCACCTCGGCGTCGACGGCATCTCCCTCCCCCTCCTGGTCCTGACCGCGCTGCTGACCTTCCTCTGCGCGCTGTACAGCTACTTCAAGATGCCGACGGGACCGTCCCCGAAGGCGTTCGTCGCCCTGCTGCTCGTGCTGGAGTCCGGCACCCTCGCCACCTTCGCCGTCCTCGACCTCGTCCTGTTCTTCCTGGCCTTCGAGACGGTCCTCATCCCCATGTACTTCCTCATCGCCCGCTGGGGCGGCGCGGGCAGGGGGCCCGCCGCCGGGAAGTTCATCCTCTACACGCTGCTCGGCTCCGTCGTCATGCTGCTCGGCCTCCTCCTCATCGGCATCGAGGCGGGCACCTTCGACATGGTGGCACTCGCCACCGACAACGGCCGCGGGTTGACCGCATCGGTCCAGCTCGTCGCCGTTCTCGCGATCGGCCTCGGGCTCGCCGTGAAGACTCCGATGTGGCCGCTGCACAGTTGGCTCCCGGACGCCCACACCGCCGCCCCGACCGTCGGGTCCGTGCTCCTCGCCGGCGTCCTGCTCAAGATGGGCACGTACGGATTCGTCCGGATCGTCCTCCCGATCGCCCCCGACGGCATGCGGACCTTCGCCCCGTACCTGGCGGCCTTCGCCGTCGCCGGGATCATCTACGGATCGCTCGCCTGCCTCGCCCTCGTCCGCCCCGGCAACAAGGGCGACCTCAAGCGCCTCATCGCCTACTCCTCCGTCGGACACATGGGCTTCGTGCTCCTCGGCATCGCCACGATGACCCCGACCGGCGTCAACGGGGCGCTCTTCGCCAACATCGCCCACGGCCTCATCACCGGCCTGCTGTTCTTCCTGGTCGGGGCGGTCAAGGACCGTTACGGCACCGCCGACCTCGACACCCTCGCCGGGGCCACCGGAGCCGCCCTCTACGGCCGCGCCCCCCGCCTCGGCGCCCTGCTCGCCTTCGCCGCCGTCGCCTCCCTCGGGCTCCCCGGCCTCGCCGGCTTCTGGGGCGAGATGCTGGCCCTCTTCGGCGCCTTCGACCCCGCCGAAGGCCTCAGCCGTCCCGCCTTCCTCACCTTCACGGCGATCGGCGCCTTCGGCACCCTCCTCACCGCCGCCTACCTCCTCCTCGTCGTCCGCCGCGTCTGCATGGGCGGCCCGCGACCCGCGGCGGAGACGGCGATCCCCGACGTCCAGGCCTACGAGTTCGCCGCCTGGACCCCCCTCGTCGCCCTCACCGTCCTCGCCGGACTCTGGCCCGCCGTCCTCCTCGGCCTCACCGACCCGGCCGTCCAGCAGCTCCTCGCGGGAGGCCCCCGATGACGTCGTCCCTCGTCCAGTCCGTCGACTGGCTCACCATCGCGCCCCCCACCCTCACCGCGGTGGTCGCCCTCGCCGTCCTCGTCGCCGACCTCTTCCTGCCGCCGGAGCGCAAGCAGCTCCTCGGCTGGACCGCGATCGGCGGCCTCACCGCCGCCCTGGTGCTCCTCCTGCCCCTGCGGGCCGGCGACCGCTCCACCTTCTGCCTGACCGCCCGGGCCCAGGCCGCGGGCCACCTCGACGCGTGCAGCTACACCGCCGACCGCTTCACCCTCGTCATCCAGCTGCTCGTCCTCGCCGGCGCGCTGCTCACCGCGCTCCTCTCCCTGGACGCGACCCGCGAGCGGCTGCCGGCCGGCGAGTTCTGGTTCCTGCTGCTCTCCTCGGCCGCCGGCGCCGCCCTCCTGCCCGCCGCCCGGGACCTCGCCACCCTCGTCGTCGCCCTCGAAGTGGCCTCGCTGCCCGCGTTCGCCCTGGTCGGCCTCAAGCGCGGCGACCGCATGTCCGGCGAGGCCGCGCTCAAGTTCTTCCTGTCCTCCGTCACCGCGACCGCCGTCACCCTGCTCGGCGTCAGCTTCGTGTACGCGGCGACCGGCACCCTCCACCTCACGGAGATCGCCCAGCGCCTCGACGGGGTTCCCGGACAGCTCCAGACCCTCGCCCAGGCCGGCGTCGCCCTGACCCTCGTCGGCTTCGCCTTCAAGACGGCGGCGGTCCCCTTCCACTTCTGGGTGCCCGACACCTACGTCGGAGCCCCGCTGCCCGTCGCCGCCTACCTCTCCGTGGTCGGCAAGGCCGTCGGCTTCACCGGCCTGATCCTGGTGACGGTCGTCGCCTTCCCCTCGTACGCGGAGGTGTGGGGCCCGGCGCTCGCCGTGCTCGCCGCGCTCACCATGACCGCCGGCAACGTCGCCGCGCTCCGCCAGTCGCCCACCCGCGCCCGGAGCGCGGTGCGGCTGCTCGCCTGGTCCTCCGTCGCACAGGCCGGCTACCTCCTGGTGCCGATCGCGGCAGCCGCGTACTCCGACGGGAACCAGATCGGCGCCACCGTCGCGTACGCCCTGATGTACGCCGCCGTGAACCTCGGCGCCTTCGCGGTCGTCGCGCTCGTCGCCCGGGCCCGCCCGGAGAACCGGATCGCGGACTACCGGGGCCTGTACGCGGCGAGCCCCGCGGCGGCCCTCGCGCTCGCCTTCTTCCTCCTGAATCTGGCCGGTTTGCCCCCGGGTATCATCGGCCTCTTCGCCAAGGTGACCGTCTTCTCGACGGCCGTCGACGCGGGCCTCGGGTGGCTGGCCGTGGTCATGGGCATCAACGTCGTGATCGCACTCTCCTACTACCTGCGCTGGACGGCGCTGCTCTTCCGCACGCCGGAGGGCGCGACGGAGAGGACCTCCCAGCGGGCTTCCGCACCGGTCACCCTGGCGATCACGCTGACCGCCGCCGCCGGAGTCGTGCTGTCGGCCTACCCGCAGTTCGTCCTGGGCTTCGCGGCCACCGCGCTGTTCTGACCCCGGGCGCCCCCCACTGAGAGAACCGAGGAGCAACACCCCGTGCTGAACGGATTCAAGGACTTCATCCTTCGCGGGAACGTCATCTCGATGGCCATCGGTCTGGCGGTCGGCTCCGCCTTCACCGCCGTCGTCACCGGCTTCAGCAAGGCCTTCATCACCCCGCTCATCGGTCTCGCCACCGGCTCCGTCGGTGACTTCAGCCAAGCCCGCTTCACGGTCCGCGGCACGGACTTCCCCTACGGCCTGGCCATCTCCGCCCTCATAGCGTTCCTCATCACGGCCGCCGTCCTGTACTTCCTCTTCGTGGTGCCCATGGCCAGGATCCAGAAGAAGTTCGCCAAGGAGGAGGCCGCCGACCCCAAGGCCGAGAAGCGCGACTGCCCCCGTTGCCTCACCGCCATCCCGGCCATGGCCTCCCGCTGCGCCCACTGCACCAGCGAGGTCGAGCCCACCTCCCGCCACCTGGACCTGGACAAGGTCCCGGCCGCCCGCTGACCGGCCGCCCGCCCCTCACCCGTACGGCCCACACGGCACCCCCGCGAGCCGGGGAACCCGAGCCTCCCGCCTGGCGTTGACCAGTACGGGAGGGTCCACTGGACGAGTGGACCACCGCGAAGAAGAGGGTTCCCCTGCCGCACCACTTGGAGGGCGTACCGTGCACCGCCGGCACAACGGGCTGAGGACCGCCGTACTCCTCGGAGGGCTCTCGGCCCTCATCATCGTCATCGGCAGCTTCTTCGGGCGCACTGGCCTGATCGTCGCGCTCGTCGTGGCACTCGGCACCAATGCGTACGCCTACTGGAACAGCGACAAGTTGGCCTTGAGGGCCATGCGGGCCCGCCCGGTCAGCGAGTTCGAGGCCCCCGCGCTCTACCGGATGGTGCGCGAGCTCTCCACCCAGGCGCGCCAACCCATGCCCCGGCTCTACATCTCGCCGACCCAGGCACCGAACGCCTTCGCGACCGGCCGCAACCCGCGCAACGCCGCCGTCTGCTGCACCGAGGGCATCCTCGCCATCCTCGACGAGCGCGAGCTGCGCGGGGTCATCGGGCACGAGCTCAGCCACGTCTACAACCGGGACATCCTGATCTCCTCGGTCGCCGGAGCACTGGCTTCCGTGATCATGTTCCTGGTCAACTTCGCCTGGCTGATCCCGATCGGCCGTTCCAGCGACGACGACGGCCCGGGCCTCCTCGGCTATCTGCTGATCCTGATCCTGGGCCCGATCGCCGCCTCGATCATCCAACTCGCCATCTCGCGCTCCCGCGAGTACGAGGCCGATGCCTCCGGCGCGCAGCTCACCGGAGACCCGCTCGCCCTCGCCGGCGCCCTGCGGAAGCTGGAGGCCGGCACCAAGCAGTTGCCGCTGCCCCCCGAGCCCAAGATCGAGACCGCGAGCCACATGATGATCGCGAACCCCTTCCGGCCGGGCCAGGGCCTCTCCAAGATGTTCTCCACCCACCCGCCGATGGCCGAGCGGATCGCCCGGCTCGAACAGATGGCAGGTCGTCGCCCGTGAAGACAATCCTGAACGTCATATGGCTGATCCTGTGCGGCTTCTGGATGTTCCTCGGCTACATGCTCGCCGGCATCCTGCTCTGCATCACGATCATCGGCATCCCCTTCGGACTCGCGGCCTTCCGCATCGGCATCTACGCCCTCTGGCCCTTCGGCCACACGGTCGTGGACCGCCACGACGCGGGCGCCCCCTCCTGCGTGGGCAACGTGCTGTGGCTGATCCTCGCCGGCTGGTGGCTCGCGCTCGGCCACATCACCACCGGCATCGCCCTCTGCCTCACGATCATCGGCATCCCGCTCGGCATCGCCAACTTCAAGATGATCCCGGTGTCCCTGCTGCCCCTGGGCAAGGAGATCGTCCCCACGGACCAGGCCTACGGCTACGTGCCCCGCTCCTAGGCCGGGACGGGCGGCGGCCCCCGGCCGAGGGCCGTCCCGCACGGGCCCGACGCCCCCGCACGGGCCCGAACGCCGGGCCCGGGGGCTCCGTGCCGCGCCCGGGCGCGATCATGGAGTCGGGGGCGCGGCGCGGTCCCGGGTGACCGCCCAGGCCACCACCCCGGCCGCCAGGACGCCCGAGCCCGCCAGCACCGCACCGGGGGGCAGGGCGAAGGCCAGGCTGCCGCACCCGGCGAGCCCGAGCACGGCCAGGAGGCGGTTCCGGCCCCCCAGGGTCCAGGCGGAGGCGTTCGCGATGCCGTAGTAGACCAGTACCCCGAACGACGAGAAGCCGATGGCGCCCCGCACGTCCACCGTCGCCGCCACCACGGCCACCACCGCCCCCACCGCGAGCTCTGCCCGGTGCGGCACTTGGAAGCGGGGATGCACCGGGGTGAGCCCGGCCGGCAGGTATCCGTCACGGGCCATCGCCAGCGTCGTGCGGGACACGCCGAGGATCAGCGAGAGCAGTGAGCCGAGTGCGGCGACCGCCGCGCCCACGGTCACCAAGGGCACCAACCAGTCGGCGCCCGACGCCCGGGCCGCATCGGCGAGCGGCGCGGGGGAGTGGGCCAGGGCGGCGGGGCCGAGGGAGACCAGGGTGCCGACCGCGACGAGCCCGTAGACGGCCAGGGCTATGCCGAGCGCCAGCGGCACCGCCCGGGGGATGGTCCGGGCCGGATCGCGAACCTCCTCCCCGAGCGTGGCGATCCGCGCGTACCCCGCGAAAGCGAAGAAGAGCAAACCCGCGGCCTGCAGCACCCCGCCCGCAGCGACCTCTCCGCCGAAGGCCGGGAGCCCGGTTCCACCGGCTCCGAACGAGACCGCGACGACGCCGGCGAGCACCGCGAGGACCAGCGCCACGAGGATGCGGGTGAGGAGCGCGGACTTCTGGACTCCCGCGTAGTTGACGGCCGTGAGGGCCACCACGGCGGCGACCGCCACCAGCTGCTCCCGGCCCGGCCACAGGTAGGCGCCGACCGTCAGGGCCATCGCCGCGCACGAGGCGGTCTTGCCGACCACGAACGCCCACCCCGCCAGGTATCCCCAGAACGAACCGAGGCGTTCGCGACCGTACACATAGGTGCCGCCCGAAGCGGGATAGCGGGCGGCGAGCCGGGCCGAGGCCATGGCATTGCAGTACGCGACGGCGGCGGCCAGTCCGAGCGCCCAGAGCAGCCCCGCTCCGGAGCCGGCCGCGCCCGCGGCGGGGCCGAGCGCGACGAAGACGCCCGCCCCGATCATCGAACCGAGCCCGATCACGACCGCGTCGAAGACGCCGAGGGTGCGGCGCAGTTCCGATGTCATGCTCCGCACATTAGCCCGCGCGCAGGGGGCCCAGACCCGTCTCCCTGAGCGTGATGTTCAAGCGCCCCACCAGGCCGAGCGCCGGCTCGGCGGTCCCCGGGAACACCTGGGGAACGCCGTGGTGGACCCACCGCGAAGCACCGCCGAAGACGAAGAGGTCGCCGGAGGCGAGAGCGACGTCCCGGTACGGCCGGCCGCGGTTCTCCTCGTTCCCGAAGCGGAAGGTGCACCGGTCCCCGAGGCTCAGCGAGACCACCGGGGCCGGCGACCGTTCCTCCCGGTCCTGGTGCATGCCCATCCGCGCGCCCGGCGCGTAGAAGTTCACCAGCGCGGTGTCGGGGGCGAAGCCACCGTGCTCCCCGTACGCCTCGACGAGCGCCTCCCGTCCCAGGTCGACCAGCCAGTCCGGCAGTTCGACCCCGACCGCGTCGAGGTAGCGGTACGGCACCCACCGCCGCCCCAGGCACAGCGAGCGCACCGACATCACGCCGCCGCCCGGGAGCACGGTCTGCCGGTACGGCACCGGTCCGCGCCCCCATTCCCGGCAGGCCTCCACCAGCTCCCGCTGGCGTGCGAACGACAGCCACGCGGGTACGTGCACCGCCCCCGGGGCCACCGTGGCCCTTTCGCGGGGGAAGAGCCCCTCGGTCACACGAGGGCCCCTTCGAGCCCCAGGAGCCGTTCCTTCCGTTCCACCCCGGCGGCATAGCCGCGCAGGCTGCCGTCGGCGCCGATCACCCGGTGGCAGGGCCGTACCACCAGCAGCGGATTGCGTCCGATCGCGGTGCCCACGGCCCGCACCCCGGGCCCCTCCGACCCGACCTGCCGGGCGATCTCCCCGTAGGAGACGGTCGTCCCGTAGGGGATCTCCTCCAGGGCCCGCCAGACGCGCCGCTGGAACGCGGTGCCGGTGTCCGCGGCGACCGGCAGGTCGAACCGGTCCCGACGCCCGGCGAAGTACTCGTCCAGCTGACCGGCCGCCTCGACGAAGGCCTCCGGGGCGCGCGTCCACCCGTCCGCCGGCTCGACGGCGCCCTTCTGCCCCGGCAGGGACAGCGAGCGCAACACGGTCCGGCCCCCTTCGGCGAGCTGTCCGACCAGCAGCATCTCGCCCAGGGGGCCGTCGATGTATGCGTACACGGTCATGGCTGGTTCCTCTCCCCGGACGGGTCTTCCACGACCCAGTGTGCGGGGTCCGCCGAGCCCCGGGCTGGCGGTATTCGGACATGACCTTCCGGGGTCAGCGGTAGTTCACGAACTGGATCGCGAAGTCGAAGTCCTTGCCCTTGAGCAGCGCCTGCACGGCCTGCAGGTCGTCCCGGCTCTTCGAGCTGACCCGCAGCTCGTCGCCCTGCACCTGCGCCTTGACGCCCTTGGGGCCCTCGTCCCGGATGGCCTTCGCGACCTTCTTGGCGTTCTCCTGGGAGATGCCCTCCTCAATGGTGGCGAAGATCTTGTACTCCTTGCCGGACAGCTGCGGCTCGCCCGCGTCCAGCGACTTGAGGGAGATTCCGCGCTTGATCAGCTTGGTCTCGAAGATGTCGAGGATCGCCTTCACGCGCTCCTCGCCGTTCGCCTGCATCAGGATCTTCTCGCCGGACCAGGAGATCGAGGCGTCGGTCCCCTTGAAGTCGTAGCGCTGCGAGATCTCCTTCGCCGCCTGGTTGAGGGCGTTGTCGACCTCCTGCCGCTCGACCTTGGAGACGATGTCGAAACTGGAGTCGGCCATGACTCGTGGCTCCTTGCTCGGATGCTGTGGGGTACGCCCCAAAGCCTAGGGGGTGAGCCACCCGCCGAACCGCTGATCAATCCGGTGGCGAAGCACCCCGGAGGATCAGGTATTGTTTACGTCGTTGCCGGGGAACACCGCAGAACAGCGGGGAACCAGGGCAGCGAACCCATGGCGATGTGCCCGAGTGGCCAATGGGAGCGGACTGTAAATCCGTCGGCTTAGCCTACCCAGGTTCGAATCCTGGCGTCGCCACGCTTGAAGAACGGCCCCTGATCTGCGGAAACGCGATCAGGGGCCGTCTGCGTGTGCACGTGCCGCCGGGCGACCGGTCCCGCTCCACCGTGCGCCCCGCCTGCCGGGCGCGGACGGGGCGCGGACGGGGCGCGGACGGGGCGCGGACGGGAAGGCCCGTGCGTGGTCCCGGGGTCAGTTCCCCGCGACGTCCTTCACCGCGACCGACAGCGGAACCGATCCGGCGATCAGCTCCAGGGTGAGCCCGGCGGTGCCGGGGGTGTCGAGGAGCTCGGCGAGGACCGCGGCCACGTCGTCCCGGGGCACCGGGCCGCGCCCCGTACGGGCCTCCAGCCGCACCATTCCCGTGCCCGCGTCGTCGGTCAGTCCGCCCGGGCGCAGGACCGTCCAGTCCAGTTGCGTGCGGGAGCGGACCGCGTCGTCGGCCGCGCCCTTCGCGCGCAGATAGGCGTCGAAGACCTCGTCGCCCGGGTGCGAGGCGTCCGCCCCCATCGACGAGACCATGACGTACCGCCGCACGCCCGCGCGCTCCGCCGCGTCCGCGAGGAGCACCGCGGCGGCCCGGTCCACCGTGTCCTTGCGGGCCGGGCCGCTGCCGGGCCCGGCACCCGCCGCGAAGACGACCGCGTCGACGCCCTGCAGCACGGCGGCGACCATCTCCACCGACGCCGACTCCAGGTCCAGGACGACGGGCTCGGCGCCCGCCTCCCGCAGGTCGGCGCCCTGTTCCGGTCTGCGGATGATCCCCGCGACCTCGTGCCCGGCCGCCGAGAGCAGGCGCTCCAGGCGCAGGGCGATCCGTCCGTGTCCTCCAGCGATGACGATGCGCATACTCACGACCGTACGTCGGGACCGGCCGGGGGGCTCCCCGGCCGGGGCGGCCGTGCCGGACGCACCTGTCGCGGCAGGTCCAGGGCCGCTGCCGAGTCGCAGTACTCCCGCACCGCGCTGGTCCGCGCCACCACGCGCCCCCGGTGCACCACGATCCGGCTGTACGCGAGGGACAGCGCGCCGGCCAGCCGCTCGCCGCGCACCGCGAGGAGCTCCGCCGGGAAGCCCGCTTCCACCCGCACCTCGGGCAGGCCCATCACCGCCCGCGCCTCCGCGCTCACCGCCCCGTACGCCTCCGCGGGCGGCAGCCCGCCGAGCGAAGCGAGCAGGTAGGCCGCTTCCAGCGGGTCGCCGCGCCCCACCGGGTTGGACGCGTCCCGTAGCGCCCCGCTGCCCGCCGCGACCCGCACCCCGGCCGCCCGCAGCAGTCGCACCGGCGCCGCCCCGCGCCGCTCCGTCGCCCCGCACCCGCCCTGCGGCAGGCACACCACCGTCACCCCGGCCGCCGCCAACCGGTCCGCCGCCCGGTGCGCCACATCGGCGGGGAGCCGGTCGAGCCCGTTGCAGGGCCCGATCGCCACCCCGGGCCGCAGTCCGCCGACCATCGCGGCCAGACGGGCGAGCCGGGCCGGGTCGTCACCCGCGGTGTGCAGGTCGACGGGGACCCCGTGCTCGGCCGCCACGTCGAGCACCGCCTCCACGTAACCGGCCGGGTCCGGGTCGAGGTCCGGGCAGCCGCCGACCACGGAGGCCCCCATCTTCACCGCGTCCCGCAACATCGCGAGTCCGTCCGCGCCCGCGACGCCGGTGAGCAGGCGGGGCACGGCGACGGTCGCCAGGTCGACGAGGCCGCGCAGCGAGCGCCGGGCCTGGAGCACGGCTTCGAGCGGGCCGAGCCCCTGGACGTCGCCGATCCGCACGTGCGCGCGGAGCGCCGTCGCACCGTGGCCCAGCTGGAGCAGCGCGGCCTCGGTGGCGCGCCGCTGCACTTCCTCGGTGGAGTACGGGACGGGGCCGGGCACGTCGGCGGAGAGCGCGGTGTCGGCGTGGGCGTGGGGCTCGGCCGCGGCGGGCAGCAGGAGGTGCCCGGAGAGGTCGACCCGTGCGCCGGTGACGGCGAGGCTGCCCGCGGTGCCGACGGCCTCGATCCGTCCGCCGGCCACGCGGACGTCCACGGTCCGACCGTCGGCGAGCCGTGCGCGGGAGAGCAGGAGCGAGGTCGAGTCGGCGGTGGCGGCGGCCCCGTCCTCGGGCGGCTGGGGCTGCTTGCTGTCGGCTGACATCGGGCTCCTCAAGGCTCCTCAAGATCAAGATCGCGAAGCGTGGGGCCGAGCCTAGGGGCGCCCGGAGCGACCTTCGAGGAGGAGCGCAATAGTCGTACCGATGAGGCCACGAGTGGCGTACGGGACGCCTGGTGAGCGCCGTCGCCCGGTCGGGCGGAAACGGATTTGGGTGATGGGCCGCAGACCGTGTAATGTCTTCCTCGCTCGCCCCAATAGCTCAGTCGGTAGAGCGTCTCCATGGTAAGGAGAAGGTCTACGGTTCGATTCCGTATTGGGGCTCTGGTGAGAGGGATCCCGCCTTCGGGTGGGATCCGGATCATCAAAGCGGTGTAGCTCAGTCGGTAGAGCAAGCGGCTCATAATCGCTGTGTCACCGGTTCAAGTCCGGTCACCGCTACAGATAGTAGCCGATTGTGGGGTCGGTCCTGCGATCGGCTACTCTTCTATGCGTTCATCCGTCTATCCGTCCGTCAAGGAGCACTCACGTGGCTGCCACCGACGTCCGCCCGAAGATCACGCTGGCCTGCGTGGAGTGCAAGGAGCGGAACTACATCACCAAGAAGAACCGGCGCAACAACCCGGACCGTCTTGAGATGAAGAAGCACTGCCCTCGCTGCAACTCGCACACGGCGCACCGCGAGACGCGCTAACCAGGCTCGTACACGAGGCCGTCCCCACTCGGGGGCGGCCTCGTGTCGTTTGTCGCCACTATCGGCAACACCGACGACATCGGCAAAAAATCCAGCAGGAGGTATCGAGTCCATGGCGCTCGACCAGTCCTTCGTGGGCCGGACCTATCCGCCCACCGCGCCCTACGAAGTCGGCCGCGAGAAGATCCGCGAATTCGCCGAAGCGATCGGTGACGCCAATCCCGCGTACACCGACGCCGAAACCGCCAAGGCGCTCGGACACCCCGATGTGATCGCCCCGCCGACTTTCGTGTTCGCCATCACCTTCAAGGCCGCCGGCGCCGTCATCGAGGACCCGCAGCTCGGCCTCGACTACAGCCGGGTCGTCCACGGGGACCAGAAGTTCGCCTACACCAGGCCCGTGCGGGCCGGGGACCGGCTCTCGGTCACCTCCACCATCGAGGCGATCAAGTCCCTCGCCGGCAACGACATCCTCGACATCCGCGGCGAGGTCCACGACGCCTCCGGCGAGCACGTCGTCACCGCCTGGACCAAGCTCGTCTCCCGTGCACCCGAGGGGGCCTGACCATGACCGCCAGGATCGCTTACGACGAGGTCGAGGTCGGCACCGAGCTGCCCGCGCAGACCTTCCCCGTGACCCGCGCCACGCTCGTCCGGTACGCCGGCGCCTCCGGGGACTTCAACCCCATCCACTGGAACGAGAAGTTCGCGGTCGGGGTCGGCCTCCCGGACGTCATCGCCCACGGCATGTTCACCATGGCCGAGGCGATCCGTGTCGTCACCGACTGGACCGGCGACCCCGCCGCCGTGGTCGAGTACGGGGTCCGCTTCACCAAGCCGGTCGTGGTCCCCAACGACGACGAGGGCGCCGAGATCGAGGTCAGCGCCAAGGTGGCCGCCAAGCTCGACGACCAGCGGGTGCGCGTCGACATCACCGCGGTGAGCGCCGGCCAGAAGGTGCTGGGCATGTCCCGGGCCGTGGTCCGCCTCGCCTGACCGCAGGAGCGCCACGGGCCCGTCGCGGAAGCGGCGGGCCCGTACCCTTGAGCCCGTGCAGCAGATCGCAGACGCCCCCCTCGCGCCCCTGACCACCTTCCGGCTCGGCGGCCCCGCCACCCGGCTCGTCACCGCCACCACCGACGACGAGGTCATCGCGGCGGTCCGCGCGGCCGACGCCGCCGGGACCCCGCTGCTGCTCATCGGCGGCGGCTCCAACCTGATCGTCGGCGACAAGGGCTTCGACGGCACGGCGCTGCACATCGCCACCACCGGCTTCTCGCTCGACGGGACCCGCCTGGAGCTCGCCGCCGGCGAGGTCTGGACGGACGCCGTGGCCCGGACCGTCGAGGCCGGGCTCGCCGGGATCGAGTGCCTGGCGGGCATCCCCGGCTCCGCGGGCGCGACCCCGATCCAGAACGTCGGCGCCTACGGGCAGGACGTCTCCGCCACCATCACCGAGGTCGTCGCCTACGACCGCCGCGCCGAGGAGACGGTCACCCTCGCCAACGCCGAGTGCGCCTTCTCGTACCGCCACAGCCTCTTCAAGGACCAGCCCGACCGGTACGTCGTGCTCCGGGTCCGTTTCCGGCTGGAGGACGCCGGCGGGCTCTCCGCGCCGATCAAGTACGCCGAGACCGCCCGCGCCCTGGGCGTCGAGGCCGGTGACCGGGTGCCGCTGGCCACCGCCCGCGAGACCGTGCTGCGGCTGCGCGCCGGCAAGGGCATGGTGCTGGACCCCGCGGATCACGACACCTGGTCCGCCGGTTCCTTCTTCACCAACCCGATCCTCACGGCTGAGGAGCACACGGCCTTCCTCGCGCGCGTGGCCGGGCGACTCGGCCCCGACGTCGCCCCGCCGGCCTTCCCGGCGGGCGAGGACGGCGCCGTGAAGACCTCGGCGGCCTGGCTCATCGACCGGGCCGGCTTCACCAAGGGGTACGGCTCCGGGCCCGCCCGGATCTCGACCAAGCACACGCTCGCCCTCACCAACCGCGGCGAGGCCAGCACCGAGGACCTGCTCGCCCTCGCCCGCGAGGTCGTGGCGGGCGTCCGGGACGCCTTCGGGATCACCCTGGTCAACGAACCCGTGATGGTCGGCGTCACCCTCTGACGCCCCGCACGCGGTCCCGCCGCCCTCCGCGCGGCACCGCCGAAGGGGGTCAGCCCACCGGCAGCGCCAGCCAGTCGTCGATCCCCGAGAGCAGCTTCGTCCGCACGTCCTCGGGGGCCGCCGAGCCCCGCACCGACTGGCGCGCCAGCTCCGCGAGCTCCGCGTCCGTGAACGCGTGGTGCCGGCGGGCGATCTCGTACTGGGCGGCCAGCCGGGAACCGAAGAGCAGCGGGTCGTCCGCGCCCAGCGCCATCGGCACCCCCGCCTCGAAGAGCGTCCGGAGCGGGACGTCCTCGTGCTTCTCGTACACGCCCAGGGCCACGTTCGACGACGGGCAGACCTCACAGGTCACGCCCCTCTCGGCGAGCTTGCGCAGCAGCCGCGGATCCTCCGCCGACCGCACCCCGTGACCGACCCGGGCCGCCCGCAGGTCGTCCAGGCAGTCCCGGACCGACGCCGGCCCCGTCAACTCGCCGCCGTGCGGGGCGGCGAGCAGGCCGCCCTCGCGCGCGATCGCGAAGGCACGGTCGAAGTCCCTGGCCATGCCCCGCCGCTCGTCGTTCGAGAGCCCGAAGCCGACCACGCCCCGGTCGGCGTACCGCACGGCGAGCCGGGCGAGCGTACGCGCCTCCAGCGGGTGCTTCATCCGGTTCGCGGCGACCAGCACCCGCATCCCGAGGCCGGTCTCGCGCGAGGCCGCGTCGACCGCGTCGAGGATGACCTCCAGCGCCGGGATGAGCCCGCCGAGGTGCGGGGCGTACGAGGTGGGGTCGACCTGTATCTCCAGCCAGCCCGAGCCGTCCGTGACGTCCTCCTGGGCCGCCTCCCGGACGAGCCGCTGGATGTCCTCCGGCGCGCGCAGACAGGAGCGGGCGATGTCGTACAGCCGCTGGAAGCGGAACCAGCCGCGTTCGTCGGTCGCCCGTAGCCTCGGGGGCGTACCGCTGCTCAAGGCCTCCGGCAGGTGCACGCCGTACTTGTCGGCCAGCTCGATGAGCGTGGTGGGCCGCATCGAACCGGTGAAGTGCAGGTGCAGATGGGCCTTGGGCAGCAGGGCGATGTCGCGCGGGGCGTCCTGGGTGGTCGGGGTGCGTTCCCCTGAAAAGGCCAGCATTGGCCGATCCTGCCGCACCCGAATGGACCAAGACACCCCTTTTCCCCGATCGGGACCTTGCTAGAACGCAAAAACGGGCCCCCGGTTCCGCAGAACCGGGGGCCCGTCGCGAGCGGCGTCAGTCGGTCGCCTCGGCGAGGAGCTTCTGGATCCGGGACACGCCCTCCACCAGGTCCTCGTCACCGAGCGCGTACGAGAGGCGCAGGTAGCCCGGGGTGCCGAAGGCCTCGCCCGGGACGACCGCGACCTCGGCCTCGTCCAGGATCAGGGCGGCCAGCTCGACCGAGTCCTGCGGACGCTTGCCGCGGATCTCCTTGCCGAGCAGACCCTTCACCGAGGGGTACACGTAGAACGCGCCCTCGGGCGTCGGGCAGTACACGCCCTCGATCTCGTTCAGCATCCGCACGATCGTCTGGCGGCGGCGGTCGAAGGCGGTGCGCATCTCCGCCACCGCGTCCAGCTTGCCGGAGACCGCGGCGAGCGCGGCCACCTGCGCGACGTTGCTCACGTTGGACGTGGCGTGCGACTGCAGGTTCGTCGCGGCCTTCACGACGTCCTTCGGGCCCACGATCCACCCGACGCGCCAGCCCGTCATCGCGTACGTCTTCGCCACGCCGTTGACCACGATGCACTTGTCGCGCAGCTCGGGCACGATCGCCGGCAGCGAGGTGAACTTCGCCTCGCCGTAGACCAGGTGCTCGTAGATCTCGTCGGTCATGACCCACAGGCCGTGCTCGACGGCCCAGCGGCCGATCGCCTCGGCGTCCGCCTCGCTGTAGACCGCGCCGGTCGGGTTCGAGGGGGAGACGAAGAGGACGACCTTGGTCTTCTCCGTGCGGGCCGCCTCCAACTGCTCCACCGACACCCGGTAGCCGGTGGTCTCGTCGGCGACCACCTCGACCGGCACGCCGCCCGCGAGGCGGATCGACTCGGGGTAGGTCGTCCAGTACGGGGCCGGGACGATGACCTCGTCGCCCGGGTCGAGGATCGCGGCGAAGGCCTCGTAGATCGCCTGCTTGCCGCCGTTGGTCACCAGGATCTGGGAGGCGTCGACCTCGTAGCCGGAGTCGCGCAGCGTCTTGGCGGCGATCGCGGCCTTCAGCTCGGGCAGGCCACCGGCCGGCGTGTAGCGGTGGTACTTCGGGTTCTTGCAGGCCTCGACGGCCGCTTCGACGATGTAGTCCGGCGTCGGGAAGTCGGGCTCACCCGCGCCGAAGCCGATCACCGGACGACCGGCGGCCTTGAGGGCCTTGGCCTTGGCGTCGACGGCGAGGGTGGCGGACTCGGAGATCGCACCGATCCGGGCGGAGACCCGGCGCTCGGTGGGAGGGGTAGCAGCGCTCATACGGGCCATCGTCCCAGACCCCGTCGAGGCCCGGCACACAGGTTTCACGGACCGGACAGGAACGGTCATTCCCGGTCGTACGCGCGTCCGTCGGCAGGTCGGCGCGCTTTCTGTTCGACGTAGGGGCCCATGACCACGTATGCTCACTGCTCGTTGGCCCGCACCGACCACATCTCAGGATGCGGTAGGTTAGGGGAACCGACAAAGGGTCGTAGCTCAATTGGTAGAGCACCGGTCTCCAAAACCGGCGGTTGGGGGTTCAAGTCCCTCCGGCCCTGCTACACACACCGCCAGGTGTTGTGCGCATGTACGTACTTCATTGCACCGCCGTGCGGCTCCACCCGGGCGCGGCACGGCCGACCCGGAATCAGGTGAGAGATCGTGACGGACGCCGTAGGCTCCATCGACATGCCTGATGCCGACGACGAGACCACAGAGTCGAAGAAGAAGTCCCGCAAGGGCGGGAAGCGCGGAAAGAAGGGCCCCTTCGGCCGCCTCGCGCTCTTCTACCGCCAGATCATCGCCGAGCTCCGCAAGGTCGTCTGGCCCACGCGCAGCCAGCTGACGACGTACACCACCGTGGTGATTGTCTTCGTCGTCATCATGATCGGCCTTGTCACCGTGATTGACTATGGCTTCCAGGAAGCAGTCAAGTACGTCTTCGGCTGACTTTTTGTTCCACCCATCTGTATCGCAGGAAGAAGCAGCCACCGTGTCTGACGCGAACCTGAACGACGCCTTCGAGTCCGAGTCCGTCAAGGACGAGCTGGACACCGTCGAGGCCGCCGCCGAGGACCAGGCCGACGCTGCTGCTGAGGACGCTGCCGAAGAGGCCGCCGTCGAGGTTGACGAGGTCGACGAGGTCGAGGCCGCCGAGGAAGAGACCGCGGAGGAGGCCGAGCCGGCCGCCCCGGTCGACCCGGTCGCCGCGCTCCGCGAGGAACTGCGCACCCTGCCCGGCGAGTGGTACGTCATCCACACCTACGCGGGCTACGAGAAGCGCGTGAAGGCCAACCTCGAACAGCGTGCCGTCTCGCTCAACGTCGAGGACTTCATCTACCAGGCCGAGGTCCCCGAGGAAGAGATCGTCCAGATCAAGGGCGGCGAGCGGAAGAACGTCAAGCAGAACAAGCTCCCGGGCTACGTCCTCGTCCGCATGGACCTGACGAACGAGTCCTGGGGCGTCGTCCGCAACACCCCCGGCGTCACCGGCTTCGTGGGCAACGCCTACGACCCGTACCCGCTGACCCTGGACGAGATCGTCAAGATGCTCGCCCCGGAGGCCGAGGAGAAGGCCGCCCGCGAGGCCGCCGAGGCCGAGGGCAAGCCGGCTCCGGCCCGCAAGCTGGAGGTTCAGGTCCTGGACTTCGAGGTCGGCGACTCGGTCACCGTCACCGACGGTCCGTTCGCGACCCTCCAGGCCACGATCAACGAGATCAACCCGGACTCGAAGAAGGTCAAGGGCCTCGTCGAGATCTTCGGTCGCGAGACCCCGGTCGAGCTCAGCTTCGACCAGATCCAGAAGAACTGATCTCACCGCCTTCCGACCAGGTCAGAGCGGCACTCCCGAGGAGTGCTTCCCGCACGCGGGAGACGCTCTGACCTGCTCGGTTTTTAGCCGCACGACCATACCCGTTATCGTTGTGCGGTATGCCTGCATCCGGATGACCGGATGACGGGCTGAACACTCTCACTAGGACCCGGAGAGAAAGCAATGCCTCCCAAGAAGAAGAAGGTCACGGGGCTTATCAAGCTCCAGATCAACGCCGGTGCGGCCAACCCGGCCCCGCCGGTCGGCCCCGCGCTGGGTCAGCACGGCGTCAACATCATGGAGTTCTGCAAGGCCTACAACGCTGCGACCGAGTCGCAGCGCGGCATGGTCGTGCCGGTGGAGATCACGGTCTACGAAGACCGCACCTTCACCTTCATCACCAAGACCCCGCCGGCCGCCAAGCTGATCCTCAAGGCCGCGGGTGTGGAGAAGGGCTCCGGCGAGCCGCACAAGACCAAGGTCGCCAAGCTCACGGCCGCCCAGGTCCGCGAGATCGCCACGGTCAAGCTCCCCGACCTCAACGCCAACGACCTGGACGCCGCGTCCAAGATCATCGCTGGCACCGCCCGCTCCATGGGCATCACGGTCGAGGGCTGATCACCCCCGTTTGACCCCAGTGGTAGGGCCGGCGCGGCCCGCACCACGACTCCACACCTGAAACAACAGGAGAAGCAGTGAAGCGCAGCAAGGCTCTCCGCAGCGCGGACGCCAAGGTCGACCGCGAGCGGAACTACGCCCCCCTCGAGGCCGTCCGTCTCGCCAAGGACACCGCCACCACGAAGTTCGACGGCACCGTCGAGGTCGCCTTCCGCCTGGGTGTCGACCCGCGCAAGGCCGACCAGATGGTCCGTGGCACCGTGAACCTTCCGCACGGCACCGGCAAGACCGCCCGGGTCCTGGTCTTCGCGACCGGTGAGCGTGCCGAGGCCGCGATCGCCGCGGGCGCCGACATCGTCGGTTCCGACGAGCTCATCGACGAGATCTCCAAGGGCAACCGCCTGAACGAGTTCGACGCCGTTGTGGCCACCCCGGACCTCATGGGCAAGGTCGGCCGCCTCGGCCGCGTCCTCGGCCCGCGTGGTCTCATGCCGAACCCCAAGGTCGGCACCGTCACCCCCGATGTCGCGAAGGCCGTCAACGAGATCAAGGGCGGCAAGATCGAGTTCCGCGTCGACAAGCACTCGAACCTGCACTTCATCATCGGCAAGGTCTCCTTCGACGAGACGAAGCTGGTCGAGAACTACGCCGCGGCGCTGGAGGAGATCCTCCGTCTGAAGCCGTCCGCCGCGAAGGGTCGCTACATCAAGAAGGCGACCCTCACGACGACGATGGGCCCCGGCATCCCGCTGGACTCCAACCGCACCCGCAACCTCCTCGTCGAGGAGGACCCGGCCGCGGTCTGAGTCCCACGGACTCGCTGAGTGGTCAGCCGGCCCCGCACCTCTCCGGAGGTGCGGGGCCGGCTCTTTGCTGCGGTTCACAAGACCGTCAGGACACGAACCAACGGGGTGGGACACCGATGAGCAAGTCCGCACGGAGGCGCGTGGGGGCGTCCTGACGACCGCGGCCGTCACAGGAACGGGCGTCGCGGGCTGCCAGGGCGACGGGGATGCGAAGGCGGACCTCAAGGGCTACGACACCGAGCCCCGGGTCACCGAGGACGGCTACCCGGCGCGCAGGGACAGCGGTAGGAAGAGGGCCGAGGGCGCCGTGCAGGTCCGGGCCGACTGCGGCGACTACGGCGTCAAGGCAGCCGTCCAGGCCCCGCCGGCCGCGGACACCATGGATCTCTTCGAGCTGCTGAAGGGCCTCGGCCAGGGCGGATTTGCCCGAAGCCGAACCGGTCGCGTACTCTTTCGGAGAAGCCAAAGACCGCTGGTCGTCGCTGCGCCTTCAGGGTGCGGTGGCCGAAGGATTCGCTGAGATGCGAGCGACCCGCGCAGGTGACTGTGGAAGAGTTCCCGAATCCTTCGATTCGGTCGAGCTGTGCCCCGTGCGCCTGCGCCCGGGGCGTTTTGTTTTGTTCAGCCCCTTCTGCGCGGTCCCATCACCCGGAAGGAGGCCGACGCTCATGGCAAGGCCCGACAAGGCTGCCGCGGTAGCCGAGCTCAAGGACAAGTTCCAGAGCTCGAACGCCGTCGTGCTGACCGAGTACCGGGGTCTCACCGTGGCGCAGCTCAAGACGCTGCGTCGTTCGCTCGGTGAGAACGCCCAGTACGCCGTGGTGAAGAACACGCTGACCAAGATTGCGGCCAACGAGGCCGGGATCACCTCGCTCGACGACCAGTTCACCGGTCCGACGGGCGCTGCCTTCATCACCGGTGACCCGGTGGAGTCGGCGAAGGGTCTTCGTGACTTCGCCAAGGAGAACCCGAATCTCGTCATCAAGGGCGGTGTCCTTGACGGTAAGGCGCTGACCGCCGACGAGATCAAGAAGCTTGCGGACCTCGAGTCCCGCGAGGTTCTGCTCAGCAAGCTGGCCGGCGCGTTCAAGGGCAAGCAGTCCCAGGCTGCCTCGCTCTTCCAGGCGCTGCCGTCGAAGTTCGTCCGCACCGCGGAAGCGCTTCGCGTCAAGCTCGCCGAGCAGGGCGGTGCCGAGTAATTCGGCTCGCGCATTGATCCGCGCCGCTCTCGCGCGCGGGTCGCAGCGGGCCGTTACGCCCGCCTCTACATACATCCGGCACCTGCCGAATTAGTGGAAGGATCGCCCATCATGGCGAAGCTCTCTCAGGACGACCTCCTCGCCCAGTTCGAGGAGATGACCCTCATCGAGCTCTCTGAGTTCGTGAAGGCCTTCGAGGAGAAGTTCGACGTCACCGCCGCCGCGGCCGTCGCCGTTGCCGGCCCGGGTGCCCCGGCCGCCGGTGCCGAGGCCGTCGAGGAGCAGGACGAGTTCGACGTCATCCTCGAGGGTGCCGGCGACAAGAAGATCCAGGTCATCAAGGTCGTGCGCGAGCTCACCTCCCTGGGCCTCAAGGAGGCCAAGGACCTCGTCGACGGCACCCCGAAGCCGGTCCTCGAGAAGGTCGCGAAGGAGGCCGCCGAGAAGGCTGCCGAGTCCCTCAAGGCCGCCGGCGCCAGCGTCACGGTCAAGTAAGACCGTTTCGAGTCGCTGAGCTGACTCACGCCCCCGTGTAACACGGAGGCCCCGAGAGGCGATCATCCATCTGGGTGGTCGCCTCTCGGCGTTCTCCGGAAGGGGCGTGGCGGGCGTCCCGGGGGCCTCCGGAGGCGGAGTATGGTGATCTTCGCCGTGCGCCCCGCGGGTCGGGGCCCTTGACGAACCGCACGCAGCGCGCAATTCTCAGGACGCGTCGTCACATCGATCCGTTTTCCGAGGCATGGATCGACGACCGAACGGGCAGTATCGAGGTGCGCCGTACGGCGCGGGGTACCGCGGAGTTGAGAGCAACGAGGGTCGCGAAGAACTCGCCCTGGACATCAGTGAGCCAAGTGGCTACACTGACCCTTTGCGCTGCCTGTTAGCTGCCCCCTGCCCGTCACCAGGGGCATACCTTCGCATCAGCTTCGTACGTCGACCCCTTCTGACCTGGCCTTTTAGCCGGTTCAGGAAAAGTCTGCCATGAAGCCTTGCTGGGGACCGGTACGCGCGTAGTGAGTCCGAGCCCTCGGAAGGACCCCCTCTTGGCCGCCTCGCGCAACGCCTCGACCAATACGAACAACGGCGCAAGCACCGCCCCGCTGCGCATCTCCTTTGCAAAGATCAAGGAGCCCCTCGAGGTTCCGAACCTCCTCGCGCTGCAGACCGAGAGCTTTGACTGGCTGCTCGGCAACGCCGCCTGGAAGGCTCGCGTCGAGGCTGCCCTTGAGTCGGGACAGGACGTCCCCACGAAGTCCGGTCTGGAGGAGATCTTCGAGGAGATCTCCCCGATCGAGGACTTCTCCGGGTCGATGTCGCTGACCTTCCGCGACCACCGCTTCGAGCCGCCGAAGAACTCGATCGACGAGTGCAAGGACCGTGACTTCACGTACGGCGCCCCGCTCTTCGTCACCGCCGAGTTCACCAACAACGAGACCGGCGAGATCAAGTCCCAGACGGTCTTCATGGGCGACTTCCCGCTCATGACCAACAAGGGCACCTTCGTCATCAACGGCACCGAGCGCGTCGTGGTGTCGCAGCTGGTCCGTTCGCCGGGCGTCTACTTCGACTCGTCGATCGACAAGACCTCCGACAAGGACATCTTCTCCGCCAAGATCATCCCGTCCCGGGGTGCCTGGCTGGAGATGGAGATCGACAAGCGCGACCTCGTCGGCGTCCGCATCGACCGCAAGCGCAAGCAGTCGGTCACCGTCCTCCTGAAGGCCCTCGGCTGGACCACCGAGCAGATCCTGCAGGAGTTCGGCGAGTACGAGTCCATGCGTGCCACCCTGGAGAAGGACCACACCCAGGGCCAGGACGACGCGCTGCTCGACATCTACCGCAAGCTCCGTCCGGGCGAGCCGCCGACCCGCGAGGCCGCTCAGACGCTGCTCGAGAACCTCTACTTCAACCCGAAGCGCTACGACCTCGCGAAGGTCGGCCGCTACAAGGTGAACAAGAAGCTCGGCGCCGACGAGCCGCTGGACGCCGGTGTCCTCACCACCGACGACATCATCGCCACGATCAAGTACCTCGTGAAGCTCCACGCGGGCGAGACCGAGACGCTCGGCGAGAACGGCAACGAGATCGTCGTCGAGACCGACGACATCGACCACTTCGGCAACCGTCGTCTGCGCAACGTCGGCGAGCTCATCCAGAACCAGGTCCGCACGGGTCTGGCCCGCATGGAGCGCGTCGTCCGCGAGCGGATGACCACCCAGGACGTCGAGGCGATCACGCCGCAGACCCTGATCAACATCCGGCCGGTCGTCGCCTCCATCAAGGAGTTCTTCGGCACCAGCCAGCTGTCCCAGTTCATGGACCAGAACAACCCGCTGTCGGGTCTGACGCACAAGCGTCGTCTCTCGGCGCTGGGTCCCGGTGGTCTGTCCCGTGAGCGGGCCGGCTTCGAGGTCCGAGACGTGCACCCGTCCCACTACGGACGCATGTGCCCGATCGAGACCCCCGAAGGCCCGAACATCGGTCTGATCGGTTCGCTCGCCTCGTACGGCCGCGTCAACGCGTTCGGCTTCATCGAGACGCCGTACCGCAAGGTCGTCGACGGCCAGGTCACCGACGAGGTCGACTACGTCACCGCCGACGAGGAGGACCGCTTCGTCATCGCGCAGGCCAACGCCGCGCTCGACGACGAGCTCCGCTTCTCCGAGAACCGCGTCCTGGTCCGCAAGCGCGGCGGCGAGGTCGACTACGTCGAGCCGTCGGACGTGGACTACATGGACGTCTCGCCGCGCCAGATGGTGTCGGTCGCGACCGCCATGATCCCGTTCCTCGAGCACGACGACGCCAACCGCGCCCTCATGGGCGCGAACATGATGCGCCAGGCCGTTCCGCTCATCAAGTCGGAGGCCCCGCTCGTCGGCACCGGCATGGAGTACCGCTGCGCCACCGACGCCGGCGACGTGCTCAAGGCCGAGAAGGACGGTGTCGTCCAGGAGCTGTCGGCCGACTACATCACGGTCGCCAACGACGACGGCACGTACATCACGTACCGCCTGCACAAGTTCTCCCGCTCCAACCAGGGCACCTCTGTGAACCAGAAGGTCGTCGTGGACGAGGGCGACCGCGTCATCGAGGGCCAGGTCCTCGCCGACGGTCCCGCCACCGAAGACGGCGAGATGGCGCTCGGCAAGAACCTGCTCGTCGCGTTCATGCCGTGGGAGGGCCACAACTACGAGGACGCGATCATCCTGTCGCAGCGCCTCGTGCAGGACGACGTCCTCTCCTCGATCCACATCGAGGAGCACGAGGTCGACGCCCGTGACACCAAGCTCGGCCCCGAGGAGATCACCCGGGACATCCCGAACGTCTCCGAGGAGGTCCTCGCCGACCTCGACGAGCGCGGCATCATCCGCATCGGTGCCGAGGTCGTCGCCGGCGACATCCTGGTCGGCAAGGTCACCCCGAAGGGCGAGACCGAGCTGACCCCGGAGGAGCGCCTGCTCCGCGCGATCTTCGGCGAGAAGGCCCGTGAGGTCCGTGACACCTCGCTCAAGGTGCCGCACGGCGAGATCGGCAAGATCATCGGCGTCCGCGTCTTCGACCGCGAGGAGGGCGACGAGCTTCCCCCGGGCGTGAACCAGCTGGTCCGCGTCTACGTCGCCCAGAAGCGCAAGATCACCGACGGTGACAAGCTCGCCGGCCGTCACGGCAACAAGGGCGTCATCTCGAAGATCCTCCCGATCGAGGACATGCCGTTCCTGGAGGACGGCACCCCGGTCGACATCATCCTCAACCCGCTGGGCGTCCCGTCCCGAATGAACCCGGGACAGGTCCTGGAGATCCACCTCGGCTGGCTCGCCAGCCGCGGCTGGGACGTCTCCGGCCTCGCGGACGAGTGGGCGCAGCGCCTCCAGGCGATCGGCGCCGACCAGGTCGCCCCCGGCACCAACGTCGCCACCCCGGTCTTCGACGGCGCGCGCGAGGACGAGCTGGCGGGCCTGCTCCAGCACACCATCCCGAACCGCGACGGCGAGCGCATGGTGCTCCCGACCGGTAAGGCGAGGCTGTTCGACGGCCGCTCCGGCGAGCCGTTCCCGGACCCGATCTCGGTCGGGTACATGTACATCCTCAAGCTGCACCACCTGGTCGACGACAAGCTGCACGCGCGTTCGACCGGCCCGTACTCGATGATCACCCAGCAGCCGCTGGGTGGTAAGGCCCAGTTCGGTGGCCAGCGCTTCGGTGAGATGGAGGTGTGGGCGCTGGAGGCTTACGGCGCCGCGTACGCCCTCCAGGAGCTGCTGACGATCAAGTCCGACGACGTGACCGGCCGCGTGAAGGTCTACGAGGCCATCGTCAAGGGCGAGAACATCCCTGAGCCCGGCATCCCCGAGTCCTTCAAGGTGCTCATCAAGGAGATGCAGTCCCTGTGCCTCAACGTGGAGGTGCTGTCCTCGGACGGCATGTCCATCGAGATGCGCGACACCGACGAGGACGTCTTCCGCGCAGCGGAGGAGCTCGGCATCGACCTGTCCCGGCGCGAGCCGAGCAGCGTCGAAGAGGTCTGACGGGAGTCCGGCCGGGGGGACCGATGACGGTCCCCCCGCCGGCCCCAAGACCCCCGTATCAGACCCACAGCCTTACAACCCTGAGAGGGATTGACGCATAGTGCTCGACGTCAACTTCTTCGACGAGCTCCGGATCGGTCTGGCCACCGCTGACGACATCCGTCAGTGGAGCCACGGCGAGGTCAAGAAGCCGGAGACCATCAACTACCGCACCCTGAAGCCCGAGAAGGACGGACTCTTCTGCGAGAAGATCTTCGGTCCGACCCGGGACTGGGAGTGCTACTGCGGCAAGTACAAGCGCGTCCGCTTCAAGGGCATCATCTGCGAGCGGTGTGGCGTCGAGGTCACCCGCGCCAAGGTGCGTCGCGAGCGGATGGGCCACATCGAGCTCGCCGCCCCGGTCACCCACATCTGGTACTTCAAGGGCGTCCCGTCGCGCCTCGGCTACCTGCTCGACCTCGCCCCGAAGGACCTGGAGAAGGTCATCTACTTCGCGGCGTACATGATCACGTACGTCGATGACGAGCGTCGCACCCGCGACCTGCCCTCGCTGGAGGCGCACGTCTCCGTCGAGCGCCAGCAGATCGAGAACCGTCGCGACTCCGACCTGGAGGCCCGCGCCAAGAAGCTCGAGAACGACCTCGCCGAGCTGGAGGCCGAGGGCGCCAAGGCCGACGTGCGTCGCAAGGTGCGCGAGGGCGCCGAGCGCGAGATGAAGCAGCTGCGCGACCGCGCGCAGCGCGAGATCGACCGTCTGGACGAGGTCTGGTCCCGCTTCAAGAACCTCAAGGTCCAGGACCTGGAGGGCGACGAGCTCCTCTACCGCGAGCTGCGTGACCGCTTCGGCACGTACTTCGACGGCTCGATGGGTGCCGCGGCGCTGCAGAAGCGCCTGGAGTCCTTCGACCTGGAGGAGGAGGCCGAGCGCCTCCGCGAGATCATCCGTACCGGCAAGGGCCAGAAGAAGACCCGTGCGCTCAAGCGCCTCAAGGTCGTCTCCGCGTTCCTGCAGACCGCGAACAGCCCCAAGGGCATGGTTCTCGACTGCGTGCCGGTGATCCCGCCGGACCTGCGTCCGATGGTGCAGCTGGACGGTGGCCGCTTCGCGACCTCCGACCTGAACGACCTGTACCGCCGTGTGATCAACCGCAACAACCGTCTGAAGCGCCTGCTCGACCTCGGTGCCCCCGAGATCATCGTGAACAACGAGAAGCGGATGCTCCAGGAGGCGGTCGACGCCCTCTTCGACAACGGCCGTCGCGGTCGCCCGGTCACGGGCCCCGGCAACCGTCCGCTGAAGTCCCTCAGCGACATGCTGAAGGGCAAGCAGGGTCGATTCCGTCAGAACCTGCTCGGCAAGCGCGTGGACTACTCCGCGCGTTCCGTCATCGTCGTCGGCCCGCAGCTCAAGCTGCACCAGTGCGGTCTGCCGAAGGCCATGGCGCTGGAGCTCTTCAAGCCGTTCGTGATGAAGCGCCTGGTCGACCTGAACCACGCGCAGAACATCAAGTCGGCGAAGCGGATGGTCGAGCGCGGCCGGACCGTCGTGTACGACGTCCTCGAAGAGGTCATCGCCGAGCACCCGGTCCTGCTGAACCGTGCGCCCACGCTGCACCGCCTCGGCATCCAGGCCTTCGAGCCGCAGCTGGTCGAGGGCAAGGCCATCCAGATCCACCCGCTCGTCTGCACCGCGTTCAACGCGGACTTCGACGGTGACCAGATGGCCGTCCACCTGCCGCTCTCCGCGGAGGCGCAGGCCGAGGCCCGCATCCTGATGCTGTCCTCGAACAACATCCTCAAGCCGGCCGACGGCCGCCCGGTCACGATGCCGACCCAGGACATGGTCCTCGGTCTGTTCTTCCTGACCACCGACGGCGACCTCCGTGACACCAAGGGCGAGGGCCGCGCGTTCGGCTCCACGGCCGAGGCGATCATGGCGTTCGACGCCGGCGAGCTCGCGCTGCAGTCGCCGATCGACATCCGCTTCCCGGTGGGCACCATCCCGCCGCGCGGCTGGACCCCGCCGGCGCGCGAGGAGGACGAGCCCGAGTGGCAGCAGGGGGACTCGTTCCGCCTGCGCACCACCCTGGGCCGTGCGCTCTTCAACGAGCTGCTGCCCGAGGACTACCCGTTCGTCGACTACTCCGTCGGCAAGAAGCAGCTCTCCGAGATCGTCAACGACCTCGCCGAGCGCTACCCCAAGGTCATCGTGGCGGCGACGCTCGACAACCTGAAGGCGGCCGGCTTCTACTGGGCGACCCGTTCCGGTGTCACCGTGGCCATCTCCGACGTCGTCGTTCCCGAGGCGAAGAAGGAGATCGTCGCCGGCTACGAGGCGCAGGACGAGAAGGTCCAGAAGCAGTACGAGCGCGGTCTGATCACCAAGGAAGAGCGCACGCAGGAGCTCATCACGATCTGGACCAAGGCGACCACCGAGGTCGCCGAGGCGATGAACGCGAACTTCCCCAAGACGAACCCCATCTTCATGATGGTTGACTCGGGTGCCCGAGGAAACATGATGCAGATGCGGCAGATCGCCGGTATGCGTGGTCTGGTGTCGAACGCGAAGAACGAGACCATCCCGCGTCCCATCAAGGCGTCCTTCCGCGAGGGCCTCTCCGTCCTCGAGTACTTCATCTCGACGCACGGTGCCCGTAAGGGTCTCGCCGACACCGCCCTGCGTACCGCCGACTCGGGTTACCTGACCCGTCGTCTGGTGGACGTCTCGCAGGACGTGATCATCCGCGAGGAGGACTGTGGCACCGAGCGCGGTCTGAAGCTGCGGATCGCGGCCAAGGACGAGGCCGGTGTCCTGCGGAAGACGGACGACGTCGAGACCTCCGTGTACGCGCGGATGCTCGCCGAGGACGTCGTCGTCGACGGCAAGGTCATCGCGCCGGCCAACGTCGACCTGGGTGACGTGCTCATCGACGCCCTGGTCAACGCGGGCGTCGAGGAGGTCAAGACCCGCTCGGTCCTGACCTGTGAGTCCGCCGTCGGCACCTGTGCCTTCTGCTACGGCCGTTCGCTCGCCACCGGCAAGCTGGTCGACATCGGTGAGGCGGTCGGCATCATCGCCGCCCAGTCCATCGGTGAGCCCGGCACCCAGCTGACGATGCGTACCTTCCACACCGGTGGTGTGGCCGGTGACGACATCACCCAGGGTCTGCCCCGTGTCGTCGAGCTCTTCGAGGCGCGCCAGCCCAAGGGTGTCGCCCCGATCTCCGAGGCGGCCGGCCGCGTCCGCATCGAGGAGACCGAGAAGACCAAGAAGATCGTCGTCACCCCGGACGACGGCAGCGACGAGACGGCGTTCCCGATCTCGAAGCGTGCCCGTCTGCTGGTGGGCGAGGGCGACCACGTCGAGGTGGGCCAGAAGCTCACCGTGGGTGCCACCAACCCGCACGACGTGCTCCGGATCCTCGGTCAGCGCGCGGTCCAGGTCCACCTGGTCGGCGAGGTCCAGAAGGTCTACAACTCGCAGGGCGTGTCGATCCACGACAAGCACATCGAGATCATCATCCGGCAGATGCTGCGCCGCGTGACGATCATCGAGTCCGGCGACGCGGAGCTGCTGCCGGGCGAGCTGGTCGAGCGGTCGAAGTTCGAGACCGAGAACCGTCGTGTGGTCACCGAGGGCGGACACCCCGCCTCCGGCCGTCCGCAGCTGATGGGTATCACCAAGGCCTCGCTGGCGACGGAGTCCTGGCTGTCGGCCGCCTCCTTCCAGGAGACGACCCGAGTGCTGACGGACGCGGCGATCAACGCCAAGTCCGACAGCCTCATCGGCCTCAAGGAGAACGTCATCATCGGTAAGCTCATCCCGGCCGGTACGGGTCTGTCCCGCTACCGCAACATCCGGGTCGAGCCGACCGAGGAGGCCAAGGCCGCGATGTACTCGGCCGTCGGCTACGACGACATCGACTACTCGCCGTTCGGCTCGGGCTCCGGCCAGGCCGTTCCGCTGGAGGACTACGACTACGGTCCGTACAACCAGTAAGCGAGTCGTTTGACGCCGAAGGGCGGTCACCCCGTACACCACGGGGTGACCGCCCTTCGGGGTTCTCCGGTGCCGTCAGGGGGTGGTGAGCGTCCACTTGCCGTCGGACTCCACGTACAGGGTCTGGACGTCGGACAGGCCGAGCCTGAGCTGGGCGGCCCCCCTGCCCTCGGCGATGGTGCGGCCGGTGGTGACGTCACTGGCCCTCGGCTCACGCAGGACGAACGGGCCGTCGCCGTGGTGCGCGAAGACGGCGGAGCGGTGGCCGAACCGGTTGAGCAGGACCTCGGAGGAGTCGCCGAACACCGCTCCGTGCAGGGTGCGCGCGGCGTCGGCGGTCAGCAGGGCGGCCCGCCAGGGGCCCTCGGTGACGATGTCGAGGGTGAGGGCGTCGTCGGCGGAGGTGGAAACGGGCACCCGGACGGCGCCCGGGCCGGCCTCGCGGTAGGCCAGTTGGACGCTCCGGGTCCTGCGGGCGGTGCCGGTGCGGGCGTGCACGAGGAAGCCGTCGGGGGAGTCGCCCTCGAAGGCCAGGAGGTAGGAGCCCTTCCAGCCGTGGGCCTTGGGAAGGCGGAAGGTGGCCGGACCGCTGCCGTGGCTCCACAGGGCGGGGTCGACGGGCGGGGGGCCGTAGCGGACCGGTGGCGGCGCGGCGTCCGGGGCGGCCGTGCGGGCTGCTGCTCCGGCGCCGGCCTCTGCTCCGGCGCCGGCCTCTGCTTCGGCCTGCCGTCGACGCCGGTCCGCGGCGAGGGCCAGCCGGTCCAGGGCGGTGTGCCCGCCCGCCAGGATCTGCAGCACGCGACCGGGCTCGGCCCGCTTGGCGTCGTCGTAGGCGTCGAGCGCCGCACGCCAGTCCTGCCGCTCGGCGGTGGGGACGCCGGTGTCCAGCGGCTGCCGGGCGAGCCGCTCGCCGTACTCCGTGATCGCCGACTCGGCGCCCGACCCGTCCGACGGCTGTGGCACCTGAGGCGTCGGCATGGAGCCCGGGGCGGGGGCGCGGAGGGCGGGCCGCCCGCGCAGCCGGAGGGGCAGGGCGACCGCGCAGCCGACCAGAGCGGTGTACGCGTACGGTGCGGCGGCGGTCCAGCTCACCATCAGGGCGATCGACGCGAGGACCGCCAGGACCGCCAGGTGCCTTCGGACCAGGCTGGTGGTGTCGGCGGGGCGGGTCACGTGTTCCTCCTCGGCGACGGCGGGCCGAGCAGGGCCCGGTGGACACGGATCAGGGCCTTGGTGCCGACGGCGAGGACCGCCGGGACGTCGGAGTCCGGAACCCGGTGGGCCAGGGCGAGGGCGTCGACCACGACGGCGTAGTCGTCCACGACGGCCCGCGGTGTGTCCGGGTGGGCGGCGACGGGTGCGTACTCGGCGGCGATCGTGCCGTACTCGAGGAGGGTGAGACGGACTTCGACGCCGAGATCGGTCGGGGTGGTCCTGCCGGGCGTGGGCAGGGCGCGGTCGTCCGTGGCCATGGTGGGCCTCCGCTTCTTCGTCGGCTGGACGGCTGGTACTGACGCGCAGTGTCCCTGCAGGCGGGACCCGGTGACAGGAGCTGCCCCAGAAGGCGCGGGACCCCGTTCGTTGCCGGGGCCCGGCATCCGTCGACACGGGGGAGCGGTCCGTGCGACCGGTCGTGGTGCAGGGTGCGGCGGACGGGACCCGAGGGGACCCCGGGAGCGCGGCACGTTCCCGTCGACCCCTCTGCGGTCGGGGTCGGATCGGCCGAACGGCGAGGTGAGGCGGTGTGCCCGCCCCCTTGCGTTCCCTGCCGCGCGACCGTCCCCGCCGCCCCCGTGGGGGTGCCGCGCGCACCCCCGTCCGGCTCCGCGTCCTCGCACATCGGCCGGGCGCCCGCGCGCGTGGGCATTTGTTTTGACCGGAGTCCGTACGGTAGGTACGCTCATGCCTTGTGCCTGGGGTGTGCCTTGGCTCCCGTGCGTGTCCTCAACCGCACGACGGGTCATGCATCGGCCACCGCGATCCGCGCTCTTCACTGCTTCTGGCAGGAGCGCGCGAGATTCGACACACCCGACCGCGTGGGTCGGTGAATGTTCCAGGTTAGTTTGACGACGGCACACAGAAACCGGAGAAGTAGTGCCTACGATCCAGCAGCTGGTCCGTAAGGGCCGGCAGGACAAGGTCGAGAAGAACAAGACGCCCGCACTTGAGGGTTCCCCTCAGCGTCGTGGCGTCTGCACGCGTGTGTTCACGACCACCCCGAAGAAGCCGAACTCGGCCCTCCGTAAGGTCGCGCGTGTGCGTCTGACCTCGGGCATCGAGGTCACGGCCTACATCCCGGGTGAGGGTCACAACCTGCAGGAGCACTCCATCGTGCTCGTGCGCGGTGGCCGTGTGAAGGACCTGCCGGGTGTTCGCTACAAGATCATCCGCGGTTCCCTCGACACGCAGGGCGTCAAGAACCGTAAGCAGGCTCGCAGCCGCTACGGCGCCAAGAAGGAGAAGTAAGAATGCCTCGTAAGGGCCCCGCCCCGAAGCGCCCGGTCATCATCGACCCGGTCTACAGCTCTCCTCTTGTCACCTCGCTGATCAACAAGATCCTGCTGGACGGCAAGCGTTCCACCGCCGAGCGCATCGTGTACGGCGCCATGGAGGGTCTTCGCGAGAAGACCGGCCAGGACCCGGTCATCACGCTGAAGCGCGCTCTCGAGAACGTCAAGCCGGCCCTCGAGGTCAAGTCCCGTCGTGTCGGTGGCGCCACCTACCAGGTGCCGATCGAGGTCAAGCCGGGCCGCGCGTCCACGCTGGCCCTCCGCTGGCTCGTCGGTTACTCCCGCGCCCGTCGCGAGAAGACCATGACCGAGCGCCTCATGAACGAGCTGCTGGACGCCTCGAACGGCCTCGGCGCTGCGGTCAAGAAGCGCGAGGACACGCACAAGATGGCCGAGTCCAACAAGGCCTTCGCGCACTACCGCTGGTAGTCGCAACCCACATCGAGACCGAGAGAAGACTGAGCCGATATGGCTACCACTTCGCTTGACCTGGCCAAGGTGCGCAACATCGGCATCATGGCCCACATCGACGCGGGCAAGACGACCACCACCGAGCGGATCCTGTTCTACACCGGCGTCTCGTACAAGATCGGTGAAGTCCACGACGGCGCTGCCACGATGGACTGGATGGAGCAGGAGCAGGAGCGCGGCATCACGATCACGTCTGCCGCGACGACCTGCCACTGGCCGCTCGAGAATGTCGATCACACGATCAACATCATCGACACGCCGGGCCACGTCGACTTCACCGTCGAGGTGGAGCGTTCGCTGCGCGTGCTCGACGGTGCTGTCACCGTGTTCGACGGTGTGGCCGGTGTCGAGCCCCAGTCCGAGACTGTCTGGCGTCAGGCGGACCGCTACGGCGTCCCGCGCATCTGCTTCGTCAACAAGCTCGACCGCACGGGCGCCGAGTTCCTCCGCTGCGTCGACATGATCGTGGACCGCCTCGGCGCCGTCCCGATCGTCATGCAGCTCCCGATCGGCGCCGAGATGGACTTCCAGGGCGTCATCGACCTGGTCCGCATGAAGGCGCTTGTCTGGTCCGCCGAGGCCAGCAAGGGTGAGATGTACGACGTCGTCGACATCCCGGCGGACAAGCTCGAGCTGGCCGAGGAGTACCGCGGCAAGCTCGTCGAGACCGTCGCGGAGAACGACGAGGAGCTCATGGAGCTCTTCCTCGAGGGCGTCGAGCCCACCGAGGAGCAGCTGTACGCGGCTGTCCGTCGTATCACCATCGCTTCCGGCAAGGGCAACGGCGAGAAGACGGTCACCCCCGTCTTCTGTGGCACCGCGTTCAAGAACAAGGGCGTCCAGCCCCTGCTCGACGCCGTCGTCCGTTACCTCCCCTCGCCCCTGGACGTCGAGGCCATCGAGGGCCACGACGTCAAGGACCCCGAGGTCGTCGTCAAGCGCAAGCCGTCCGACGACGAGCCGCTGTCGGCCCTCGCGTTCAAGATCGCGAGCGACCCGCACCTCGGCAAGCTCACCTTCGTCCGGATCTACTCCGGTCGCCTGGAGGCCGGCACCGCGGTGCTGAACTCCGTCAAGGGCAAGAAGGAGCGCATCGGCAAGATCTACCGCATGCACGCCAACAAGCGTGAGGAGATCGACTCGGTGGGCGCCGGCGACATCGTCGCCGTCATGGGCCTGAAGCAGACCACCACCGGTGAGACGCTGTGCGACGACAAGAACCCGGTCATCCTGGAGTCCATGGACTTCCCGGCGCCGGTCATCCAGGTCGCCATCGAGCCCAAGTCCAAGGGTGACCAGGAGAAGCTGGGTGTCGCCATCCAGCGTCTCGCGGAGGAGGACCCCTCCTTCCAGGTCCACTCGGACGAGGAGACCGGCCAGACCATCATCGGTGGCATGGGCGAGCTCCACCTCGACATCCTCGTCGACCGCATGCGTCGCGAGTTCAAGGTCGAGGCGAACGTCGGCAAGCCGCAGGTCGCGTACCGCGAGACGATCCGCAAGGCCGTCGAGCGCGTGGACTTCACCCACAAGAAGCAGACCGGTGGTACCGGTCAGTTCGCCAAGGTGCAGATCGCGATCGAGCCCATCGAGGGTGGCGACGCCTCCTACGAGTTCGTGAACAAGGTCACCGGTGGCCGCATCCCGAAGGAGTACATCCCTTCGGTCGACGCGGGTGCGCAGGAGGCCATGCAGTTCGGCATCCTGGCCGGCTACGAGATGACCGGCGTTCGCGTCATCCTTCTCGACGGTGCCTACCACGAGGTCGACTCCTCCGAGCTCGCGTTCAAGATCGCCGGTTCGCAGGCCTTCAAGGAGGCCGCGCGCAAGGCTTCTCCCGTCATCCTTGAGCCGATGATGGCCGTTGAGGTCGTCACGCCCGAGGACTACATGGGCGAGGTCATCGGTGACATCAACTCCCGCCGTGGCCAGATCCAGGCCATGGAGGAGCGCAGCGGCGCCCGCGTCGTGAAGGGCCTCGTGCCGCTCTCGGAGATGTTCGGCTACGTCGGAGACCTCCGCAGCAAGACCTCGGGTCGCGCAAGCTACTCGATGCAGTTCGACTCCTACGCCGAGGTTCCGCGGAACGTCGCCGAGGAGATCATCGCGAAGGCCAAGGGCGAGTAACTCTCCCGAGTTCACGCTTTAGGCTTGACACCAGTCACCGGGGCCCGGCCCCCGAAACCCGAGGAATCGGGCCCCGGTGTACTGGCATCCCAGCAAAGATCACCTGGCGCCGATGAAGCAAGGCGTTCAGAACCACTCCAGGAGGACCCCAGTGGCGAAGGCGAAGTTCGAGCGGACTAAGCCGCACGTCAACATCGGCACCATCGGTCACATTGACCACGGTAAGACGACCCTCACGGCCGCCATTACCAAGGTGCTGCACGACGCGTACCCGGAGCTCAACGAGGCCTCGGCGTTCGACCAGATCGACAAGGCTCCCGAGGAGCGCCAGCGCGGTATCACCATCTCGATCGCGCACGTCGAGTACCAGACCGAGTCGCGTCACTACGCCCACGTCGACTGCCCCGGTCACGCGGACTACATCAAGAACATGATCACGGGTGCGGCGCAGATGGACGGCGCCATCCTCGTGGTCGCCGCCACCGACGGCCCGATGCCGCAGACCAAGGAGCACGTGCTCCTGGCCCGCCAGGTCGGCGTTCCGTACATCGTCGTCGCCCTGAACAAGGCCGACATGGTGGACGACGAGGAGATCCTGGAGCTCGTCGAGCTCGAGGTCCGTGAGCTCCTCTCCGAGTACGAGTTCCCGGGCGACGACCTGCCGGTCGTCCGCGTCTCCGCGCTCAAGGCCCTCGAGGGCGACAAGGAGTGGGGTGAGAAGCTCCTCGGTCTGATGAAGGCCGTGGACGAGGCCATCCCGCAGCCCGAGCGTGACGTCGACAAGCCGTTCCTGATGCCGATCGAGGACGTCTTCACGATCACCGGTCGTGGCACCGTCGTCACCGGTCGCATCGAGCGTGGTGTCCTCAAGGTCAACGAGACCGTCGACATCATCGGCATCAAGACCGAGAAGACCACCACCACGGTCACCGGCATCGAGATGTTCCGCAAGCTGCTCGACGAGGGCCAGGCCGGTGAGAACGTCGGTCTGCTCCTCCGTGGCATCAAGCGCGAGGACGTCGAGCGCGGCCAGGTCATCATCAAGCCGGGTTCGGTCACGCCGCACACCAGCTTCGAGGCCCAGGCCTACATCCTGTCGAAGGACGAGGGTGGCCGTCACACCCCGTTCTTCAACAACTACCGCCCGCAGTTCTACTTCCGTACCACGGACGTGACCGGCGTCGTGACCCTCCCCGAGGGCACCGAGATGGTCATGCCGGGCGACAACACCTCCATGACCGTCGAGCTGATCCAGCCCGTCGCCATGGAGGAGGGCCTCAAGTTCGCCATCCGTGAGGGTGGCCGGACCGTCGGCGCCGGCCAGGTCACCAAGATCAACGCCTGATCTTGAACCGACCTGGTGGCTCCTAGGAGCCGCTGAGCAGTAGGGGAAGGCCCCGCACCCTCGGTGCGGGGCCTTCTCGCGCATCCGGGGCCCGGTTCGCCGGGTGCGACAGGCGCTCCGTCCGGCCTTCGACGGGGCGGCGCGGGCGGTGGCGGTGATGCGCACACCGGGCACACCGGGCCCACCGCGCCCACCGGGCCCGAGCGGCGGCACCCGGCCGAGCGGGCCCGGTGCCCGGGGTGGTGGGGGTGCGTCGGCGACGGGGCGGACGAGGGGCGTGCGGTTCGCGAATGCGCGCCCCGGCGCATGGTCGTACGTGACGTGGGGTACAGTCTTGGACCCCGATTGGCGGCCGGAAGGCCCCGTATGGCAGACTGTCGGGGTTGCTCGGTTGAGTGCCGATGCTGCGCGCCTCCCGTCGGGAGGACCGGAAGCGAGTCCCACAGTACTCGTCGCCCCTCATCAGGGGCGGACGTACGGGAATCTTCTGGGAAGCGTCAGCGGGGTGCCGGCCAGGCGCCCGGTGGGTGTTCAACCCCCGGCCTGCGGTCATGGCGACCGCGCCCCCTTGGTTGGGAGATCCCTAGGGATTTCTGCGTAGAGGGAGCGCGACACGCCCGACCGCGTGGGTCGGAGGAGGATCGCAAACCGACCGGGTTCCAGAGCGTTATACGAGACAAAGGACTACTAGTAGCCATGGCGGGACAGAAGATCCGCATCCGGCTCAAGGCCTACGACCACGAGGTCATCGACTCCTCGGCGAAGAAGATCGTCGAGACGGTGACTCGCACTGGTGCGTCGGTCGCGGGCCCGGTGCCGCTGCCCACTGAGAAGAACGTGTACTGCGTCATCAAGTCGCCGCACAAGTACAAGGACTCGCGCGAGCACTTCGAGATGCGCACGCACAAGCGCCTCATCGACATCCTCGACCCCACGCCGAAGACGGTTGACTCGCTCATGCGTCTCGACCTGCCGGCGGGCGTCGACATCGAGATCAAGCTCTGAGGTGACGCGCGAGATGGCTAAGAACATCAAGGGCATCCTGGGCGAGAAGCTCGGCATGACGCAGGTCTGGGACGAGAACAACCGGGTCGTCCCGGTGACCGTCGTCAAGGCCGGTCCGAATGTCGTGACCCAGGTCCGTACGAACGACGTCGACGGCTACGAGTCGGTCCAGATCGCCTTCGGCGAGATCGACCCGCGCAAGGTGAACAAGCCCCTCAAGGGTCACTTCGCCAAGGCCGACGTCACCCCGCGCCGCCACCTGGTGGAGCTCCGCACCGCTGACGCCTCCGAGTACACGCTCGGCCAGGAGATCACCGCCGAGGTCTTCGAGGCCGGCGTGAAGGTCGACGTCACCGGCAAGAGCAAGGGCAAGGGCTTCGCCGGTGCGATGAAGCGCCACAACTTCCGTGGTGGCAAGGCTTCGCACGGTGCCCACCGCGTGCACCGCAAGCCCGGTTCGATCGGTGGCTGCGCCACCCCGGGCCGTGTCTTCAAGGGCATGCGCATGGCCGGTCGCATGGGCAACGAGCGTGTGACCACCCAGAACCTGACCGTCCACGCCGTTGACGCCGAGAAGGGTCTGCTGCTCATCAAGGGCGCCGTCCCCGGCCCCAACGGTGGCCTCGTCCTGGTCCGCACCGCGGCCAAGGGGGTTTGAGGAACCGATGAGCACCATTGACATCCTTTCGCCGGCAGGCGACAAGGCCGGGACCGTCGAGCTCCCCGAGGAGATCTTCGGCGCCAAGGTCAGCATCCCGCTGATCCACCAGGTCGTCGTCGCGCAGCTGGCCGCGGCCCGTCAGGGCACGCACAAGACCAAGACCCGTGGCGAAGTCCGCGGTGGTGGCAAGAAGCCTTACCGCCAGAAGGGCACCGGCCGCGCCCGTCAGGGTTCGACCCGCGCCCCGCAGTTCGCCGGTGGTGGCGTCGTGCACGGCCCCGTGCCGCGTGACTACTCGCAGCGGACCCCGAAGAAGATGAAGGCCGCCGCCCTCCGCGGTGCCCTCTCGGACCGGGCGAACCACTCCCGCATCCACGTCGTCACCGGCGTGGTCGAGGGCGAGGTCTCCACCAAGGCCGCGAAGACGCTGTTCGGCAAGATCTCGGAGCGCAAGAACCTGCTCCTGGTCGTCGAGCGCTCCGACGAGGCCGCGTGGCTGTCCGCCCGTAACCTGCCCCAGGTGCACATCCTGGAGCCGGGCCAGCTCAACACGTACGACGTGATCGTCTCCGACGACGTGGTCTTCACCCAGGCCGCCCTCGAGTCCTTCGTGTCTGGCCCCAAGGCCGTTGAGACCGAAGGGAGCGAGGCCTGATGTCCGAGGCCACGATCACGAGCAAGACCTTCACGGACCCGCGCGACGTCCTCGTCAAGCCGGTTGTCTCCGAGAAGAGCTACGCGCTGCTCGACGAGAACAAGTACACGTTCATCGTCGCGCCGGGCGCCAACAAGACCCAGATCAAGCAGGCCGTCGAGGCGGTCTTCTCGGTCAAGGTCACCGGGGTCAACACGATCAACCGGCAGGGCAAGCGCAAGCGCACCCGCACCGGTTTCGGCAAGCGCGCCAACACCAAGCGCGCCATCGTGACCCTTGCCGAGGGCAACCGTATCGACATCTTCGGCGGCCCGACCGCCTGACGGCGGTCGAGTCGTCCGGAATCGGACGAGGACTGAGAAATGGGAATCCGCAAGTACAAGCCGACTACGCCGGGCCGCCGTGGCTCCTCCGTAGCCGACTTCGTCGAGATCACGCGGTCCACGCCGGAGAAGTCGCTGGTCCGCCCCCTGCACAGCAAGGGCGGCCGTAACAACACCGGTCGTGTGACCGTCCGTCACCAGGGCGGTGGCCACAAGCGCGCCTACCGCGTGATCGACTTCCGTCGTCACGACAAGGACGGCGTGCCGGCCAAGGTCGCTCACATCGAGTACGACCCCAACCGCACCGCGCGCATCGCGCTCCTCCACTACGTGGACGGCGAGAAGCGCTACATCATCGCCCCCAAGGGTCTGACCCAGGGCGACCGCGTCGAGAACGGCCCCGGCGCGGACATCAAGCCCGGCAACAACCTGGCGCTCCGCAACATCCCGGTCGGTACCACGATCCACGCGATCGAGCTCCGTCCCGGTGGCGGCGCCAAGTTCGCCCGCTCGGCCGGTGCCTCCGTGCAGCTGCTGGCGAAGGAGGGCACCATGGCCCACCTCCGCATGCCGTCCGGTGAGATCCGTCTCGTCGACGCCCGCTGCCGCGCCACCATCGGCGAGGTCGGCAACGCCGAGCAGTCGAACATCAACTGGGGCAAGGCCGGCCGCAAGCGCTGGCTTGGCGTTCGCCCGACCGTCCGCGGTGTGGCGATGAACCCGGTCGACCACCCGCACGGTGGTGGTGAGGGCAAGACCTCCGGTGGTCGCCACCCGGTCTCCCCGTGGGGTCAGAAGGAGGGTCGTACGCGTTCGCCCAAGAAGGCTTCGAACAAGTACATCGTCCGCCGCCGCAAGACGAACAAGAAGCGCTAGGAGCGGGTTTAGATGCCGCGCAGTCTCAAGAAGGGACCCTTCGTCGACGGCCACCTCGTCAAGAAGGTGGACGCCCAGAACGAAGCCGGTACCAAGAACGTCATCAAGACCTGGTCCCGTCGCTCGATGATCATCCCGGCCATGCTCGGCCACACGATCGCGGTGCACAACGGCAAGACCCACATTCCGGTGTTTGTCACCGAGTCGATGGTCGGCCACAAGCTCGGCGAGTTCTCGCCGACGCGCACCTTCCGGGGTCACGTGAAGGACGACCGGAAGTCGAAGCGCCGCTAGTAGCGGGGTGGAATGACCATGACAGACACTGGAAGGACAACCATGGAAGCCAGGGCCCAGGCGCGGTACATCCGCGTCACGCCCATGAAGGCCCGCCGCGTGGTGGACCTTATCCGTGGCATGGACGCCACGGAGGCTCAGGCGGTCCTGCGTTTCGCCCCGCAGGCCGCGAGCGTGCCGGTCGGCAAGGTGCTGGACAGCGCCATTGCCAACGCCGCGCACAACTACGACCACAGTGACGCCTCTTCGCTGTACATCAGCGAGGCGTACGTGGATGAGGGCCCGACCCTGAAGCGGTTCCGTCCGCGTGCCCAGGGCCGTGCCTACCGGATCCGTAAGCGGACCAGCCACATCACCGTGGTCGTCAGCAGCAAGGAAGGAACCCGGTAATGGGCCAGAAGGTTAACCCGCATGGGTTCCGGCTCGGCATCACCACGGACTTCAAGTCCCGCTGGTACGCCGACAAGCTGTACAAGGACTACGTCAAGGAAGACGTCGCCATCCGTCGGATGATGACGTCCGGCATGGAGCGCGCCGGCATCTCGAAGGTTGAGATCGAGCGCACCCGTGACCGCGTGCGGGTGGACATCCACACCGCGCGTCCCGGCATCGTCATCGGCCGCCGTGGCGCCGAGGCCGACCGCATCCGCGGCGACCTCGAGAAGCTCACGGGCAAGCAGGTCCAGCTGAACATCCTCGAGGTCAAGAACCCCGAGATGGACGCCCAGCTGGTCGCCCAGGCCGTTGCCGAGCAGCTCTCCTCCCGCGTTTCCTTCCGTCGTGCCATGCGCAAGAGCATGCAGGGCACGATGAAGGCCGGCGCCAAGGGCATCAAGATCCAGTGCGGCGGTCGTCTCGGCGGCGCCGAGATGTCCCGCTCGGAGTTCTACCGCGAGGGCCGCGTGCCCCTGCACACGCTCCGCGCGAACGTCGACTACGGCTTCTTCGAGGCCAAGACGACCTTCGGCCGCATCGGCGTGAAGGTCTGGATCTACAAGGGCGACGTCAAGAACATCGCCGAGGTCCGCGCCGAGAACGCTGCGGCCCGTGCGGGTAACCGCCCGGCCCGTGGTGCCGGCGCTGGCGACCGCCCGGCCCGTGGTGGCCGCGGTGGCGAGCGTGGCGGCCGCGGCCGCAAGCCGCAGCAGCAGTCCGCGCCGGCTGCCGAGGCCCCCAAGGCCGAGGCTCCCGCCGCCGCTGCCGCTCCGGCTGAGAGCACCGGAACGGAGGCCTGACCGACATGCTGATCCCCCGTAGGGTCAAGCACCGCAAGCAGCACCACCCCAAGCGCTCGGGCGCGAGCAAGGGTGGCACGCAGGTTGCGTTCGGCGAGTACGGCATTCAGGCCCTCACGCCGGCGTACGTGACCAACCGCCAGATCGAGGCGGCTCGTATCGCGATGACCCGCCACATCAAGCGTGGCGGCAAGGTCTGGATCAACATCTACCCGGACCGTCCGCTGACGAAGAAGCCCGCCGAGACCCGCATGGGTTCCGGTAAGGGTTCTCCGGAGTGGTGGATCGCGAACGTCAAGCCGGGTCGGGTGATGTTCGAACTGTCCTACCCGAACGAGAAGATCGCGCGCGAGGCCCTGACCCGTGCGGCCCACAAGCTGCCGATGAAGTGCAAGATCGTGAAGCGCGAAGCAGGTGAGCTGTGATGTCGGCCGGTACCAAGGCGTCCGAGCTGCGCGAGCTGGGCAACGAGGAGCTTCTCAACAAGCTCCGCGAGGCCAAGGAAGAGCTGTTCAACCTCCGCTTCCAGGCGGCGACCGGTCAGCTCGAGAACCACGGTCGGCTCAAGTCCGTCCGTAAGGACATCGCCCGGATCTACACCCTGATGCGTGAGCGTGAGCTGGGCATCGAGACGGTGGAGAACGCCTGATGAGCGAGAGCAACGTGACTGAGAAGACCGAGCGCAACGCTCGCAAGGTCCGCGAGGGCCTGGTCGTCAGCGACAAGATGGACAAGACCGTCGTCGTCGCTGTCGAGGACCGCGTCAAGCACGCGCTGTACGGCAAGGTCATCCGCCGTACGAACAAGCTCAAGGCTCACGACGAGCAGAACGCTGCCGGCATCGGCGACCGCGTCCTCCTGATGGAGACCCGGAAGCTGTCCGCCACGAAGCACTGGCGCGTCGTCGAGATCCTCGAGAAGGCCAAGTAATTACCCGAGGCCCCGGAAACTAGTTCCGGGGGCCCCTCGGGTCAGTTCCGCCAGGCTCGGCCGGGGCTTCTCCGAAGCCCCGGCCGGGAACCGGCAGACAATCAGGAGATAGACGTGATCCAGCAGGAGTCGCGACTGCGTGTCGCCGACAACACTGGTGCCAAGGAGATCCTTTGCATCCGTGTTCTCGGTGGCTCCGGTCGCCGCTACGCGGGCATCGGTGACGTCATCGTCGCCACCGTCAAGGACGCGATCCCCGGTGGCAACGTGAAGAAGGGTGACGTCGTCAAGGCGGTCATCGTTCGCACCGTCAAGGAGCGCCGCCGCCAGGACGGCTCGTACATCCGCTTCGACGAGAACGCCGCTGTCATTCTCAAGAACGACGGCGACCCTCGTGGCACCCGTATCTTCGGCCCGGTCGGCCGTGAGCTGCGCGAGAAGAAGTTCATGAAGATCATCTCGCTCGCGCCGGAGGTGCTGTAAGCATGAAGATCAAGAAGGGCGACCTGGTCCAGGTCATCACCGGTAAGGACAAGGGCAAGCAGGGCAAGGTCATCACGGCCTTCCCCCGCGAGAACCGCGTCCTGGTCGAGGGTGTCAACCGGGTCAAGAAGCACACCAAGGCCGGCCCCTCGCAGGCCGGTGGCATCGTCACGACCGAGGCTCCGGTCCACGTCTCCAACGTCCAGCTGGTCGTGGAGAAGGACGGCAAGAAGGTCGTCACGCGTGTCGGTTACCGCTTCGACGACGAGGGCAACAAGATCCGCGTTGCCAAGCGGACGGGTGAGGACATCTGATGGCTACCACCACTCCGCGTCTCAAGACGAAGTACCGCGAGGAGATCGCGGGCAAGCTGCGTGAGGAGTTCTCCTACGAGAACGTCATGCAGGTTCCCGGCCTCGTCAAGATCGTGGTCAACATGGGTGTCGGCGACGCCGCCCGTGACTCGAAGCTGATCGACGGTGCGATCCGCGACCTCACCACGATCACCGGTCAGAAGCCGGCCGTCACCAAGGCCCGCAAGTCCATCGCGCAGTTCAAGCTGCGCGAGGGCCAGCCGATCGGTGCGCACGTCACCCTCCGTGGCGACCGCATGTGGGAGTTCCTGGACCGCACCCTGTCGCTCGCGCTCCCGCGCATCCGCGACTTCCGCGGCCTGTCCCCCAAGCAGTTCGACGGCCGTGGCAACTACACCTTCGGTCTCACGGAGCAGGTCATGTTCCACGAGATCGACCAGGACAAGATCGACCGTGTCCGGGGTATGGACATCACCGTGGTGACCACGGCGACCAATGACGACGAGGGCCGTGCCCTTCTGCGTCACCTCGGCTTCCCGTTCAAGGAGGCGTAAGCGAGATGGCGAAGAAGGCTCTCATCGCGAAGGCTGCCCGCAAGCCCAAGTTCGGCGTGCGTGGCTACACGCGCTGCCAGCGCTGTGGTCGTCCCCACTCCGTGTACCGCAAGTTCGGCCTGTGCCGCGTGTGCCTCCGTGAGATGGCTCACCGTGGCGAGCTGCCGGGCGTGACCAAGAGCTCCTGGTAATCCCCTACTTGGGATGACCGGAGTCTCTCGGTAAGTATTGGGCTGACGGATGCCCATCCCTCCATGGCTTAGGCTAGGGGGGTTGGGCGTCCGCCGCCCTACCGACTTACTACGCCGTAGGTCCCCGCGCCGCACCCGTCCCGCCCCTGTGTGGGGAGAGGGATGGCGCATACAGGAAACCCCGGCGAGAGAGGCCGAAGGCCAATTCATGACCATGACTGATCCGATCGCGGACATGCTGACTCGTCTGCGTAACGCGAACTCGGCATACCACGACTCCGTGACGATGCCGCACAGCAAGATCAAGTCTCACATCGCGGAAATCCTCCAGCAGGAGGGCTTCATCACGGGCTGGAAGGTCGAGGACGCCGAGGTCGGCAAGAACCTCGTCCTCGAGCTCAAGTTCGGTCCGAACCGTGAGCGCTCCATCGCGGGCATCAAGCGGATCTCGAAGCCGGGCCTCCGGGTTTACGCGAAGTCCACCAACCTGCCGAAGGTCCTCGGCGGCCTGGGCGTGGCGATCATCTCCACGTCCCACGGTCTCCTGACCGGCCAGCAGGCAGGCAAGAAGGGCGTAGGTGGGGAAGTCCTCGCCTACGTCTGGTAGTCGGGAACGGAGGAATAGCTAATGTCGCGTATTGGCAAGCTGCCTATCCAGGTTCCCGCCGGCGTGGACGTCACCATCGAGGGCCGCACGGTCACGGTGAAGGGTTCCAAGGGCACCCTGAACCACACCGTCGCCGCACCGATCGAGATCGTTAAGGGCGAGGATGGCGTGCTCAACGTCACCCGTCCGAACGACGAGCGTCAGAACAAGGCCCTGCACGGCCTGTCCCGCACGCTGGTGGCCAACATGATCACCGGTGTGACCCAGGGGTACGTCAAGGCGCTCGAGATCAGCGGTGTCGGTTACCGCGTGGCCGCGAAGGGCTCCGCTCTGGAGTTCCAGCTCGGCTACAGCCACCCGATCCTGGTCGAGGCGCCCGAGGGCATCTCGTTCAAGGTCGAGTCGCCGACCAAGTTCTCGGTCGAGGGCATCGACAAGCAGAAGGTCGGCGAGGTCGCCGCCAACATCCGCAAGCTTCGCAAGCCCGACCCCTACAAGGCCAAGGGCGTGAAGTACGCGGGCGAGGTCATCCGCCGCAAGGTCGGAAAGGCTGGTAAGTAAGCCATGGCATACGGTGTGAAGATCGCCAAGGGCGACGCCTACAAGGGCGCCGCCAAGAAGCGCCGCCACATCCGCATCCGCAAGAACGTGTCGGGTACGGCGGAGCGTCCGCGCCTCGTCGTGACGCGTTCCAACCGCGGCATCACCGCTCAGGTCATCGACGACCTCAAGGGTCACACCCTTGCGTCGGCGTCGACCCTGGACGCGTCGATCCGCGGTGGCGAGGGTGACAAGTCCGCGCAGGCCAAGAAGGTCGGCGCCCTGGTTGCCGAGCGCGCCAAGGCCGCTGGTGTCGAGGCCGTCGTGTTCGACCGTGGTGGCAACAGGTACGCCGGGCGCATTGCCGCTCTGGCTGACGCCGCCCGCGAAGCCGGGCTGAAGTTCTAAGCCCCGGTTCCGGGACTAACGGACGTAACAGAGAGAGGTAATTCCAATGGCTGGACCCCAGCGCCGCGGCAGCGGTGCCGGTGGCGGCGAGCGGCGGGACCGGAAGGGTCGCGACGGTGGCGCTGCCGCCGAGAAGACCGCGTACGTTGAGCGCGTTGTCGCGATCAACCGCGTCGCCAAGGTTGTCAAGGGTGGTCGTCGTTTCAGCTTCACCGCGCTGGTCGTGGTGGGCGACGGTGACGGCACCGTAGGTGTCGGTTACGGCAAGGCCAAGGAAGTTCCCGCGGCCATTGCCAAGGGCGTCGAGGAAGCGAAGAAGAACTTCTTCAAGGTTCCCCGCATCCAGGGCACCATCCCTCACCCGATCCAGGGCGAGAAGGCCGCGGGCGTCGTCCTGCTCAAGCCGGCTTCCCCCGGTACCGGTGTTATCGCCGGTGGCCCGGTGCGTGCCGTCCTCGAGTGCGCCGGCGTTCACGACATCCTGTCGAAGTCGCTCGGCTCCGACAACGCGATCAACATCGTGCACGCGACCGTGGAGGCCCTCAAGGGCCTGCAGCGTCCCGAGGAGATCGCGGCCCGCCGTGGTCTGCCCCTCGAGGACGTCGCTCCCGCGGCTCTGCTTCGTGCGCGTGCTGGGGCGGGTGCGTAATGGCTCGCCTCAAGGTCACGCAGACGAAGTCGTACATCGGCAGCAAGCAGAACCACCGCGACACCCTGCGTTCGCTCGGCCTCAAGAAGGTCAACGACGTGGTTGTCAAGGAGGACCGCCCCGAGTTCCGCGGCATGGTGCACACCGTCCGCCACCTCGTGACGGTCGAGGAGGTTGACTGACATGGCGGAGAACAACCCGCTGAAGGCCCACAACCTCCGTCCCGCCCCCGGCGCCAAGACCGCCAAGACCCGTGTGGGTCGTGGTGAGGCGTCGAAGGGTAAGACGGCCGGTCGTGGTACCAAGGGCACCAAGGCCCGTTACCAGGTTCCGGAGCGCTTCGAGGGTGGCCAGATGCCCCTCCACATGCGCCTCCCGAAGCTGAAGGGCTTCAAGAACCCCTTCCGCACCGAGTACCAGGTCGTGAACCTGGACAAGCTGGCCGCGCTCTACCCGCAGGGTGGCGAGGTCACGGTGGCCGACCTGGTCGCCAAGGGTGCGGTTCGCAACAACCAGCTCGTCAAGGTCCTTGGCCAGGGCGAGGTTTCCGTGGCGCTGCAGGTGACGGTTGACGCCGTCTCCGGCTCCGCCAAGGAGAAGATCGCCGCCGCGGGCGGCAGCGTCACCGAGCTCGTCTGAGACGACTCGATGGCTTGAACATCCGACCGGGGATGCCTCTCAAAAGGGGCATCCCCGGTTGGTCGTTCCTAGGGGGGCATGCTCGCCGGTAAGGTGGCGTGCACTGTCTAGACTCCGTGCGCTATGTCTGCACGGATTTGAAGACCGATACCTATTCGTCGAACCTCAAGACCGTCACCCTTGACGCATAGCGCGGGGGTCGCAGGAGGCACCGTGCTCACCGCGTTCGCCCGGGCGTTCAAGACGCCCGACCTGCGCAAGAAGCTGCTCTTCACGCTCGCCGTCATCGTGCTGTACCGCCTCGGGGCCCACATCCCGGTGCCGGGCGTCAGCTACGAGGCAGTTCAGCAGTGTGTCAAGCAGGCCAGCGAGGGCAACAACAGCTTGTTCGGCCTGGTCAACATGTTCAGTGGCGGGGCGCTGCTGCAGATCACCATCTTTGCGCTCGGCATCATGCCGTACATCACGGCGAGCATCATCCTGCAGCTGCTGACCGTCGTGATTCCGCGCCTCGAAGCCCTCAAGAAGGAGGGCCAGTCGGGCACCGCCAAGATCACGCAGTACACCCGGTACCTGACGGTTGCCCTTGCCGTGCTCCAGGGCACCGGTCTGGTGGCGACCGCCAAGAGCGGTGCGCTCTTCAGCGGCTGCATCGTCGCCGACCAGGTCGTGCCGGACCAGTCGATCTTCACCATCGCCACCATGGTCATCACGATGACCGCGGGCACCTGTGTCGTCATGTGGCTCGGTGAGCTGATCACCGACCGCGGCATCGGCAACGGCATGTCGATCCTGATGTTCATCTCGATCGCCGCCGGCTTCCCGGGCGCGCTGTGGGCCATCAAGGAGAGCGGCAAGCTCGCCAAGGGCTGGATCGAGTTCGGCACCGTCATCCTCATCGGCTTCGTGATGGTGGCCCTCGTGGTCTTCGTCGAGCAGGCCCAGCGGCGCATCCCGGTCCAGTACGCGAAGCGCATGATCGGCCGCAGGTCGTACGGCGGTACGTCCACTTACATCCCGCTGAAGGTGAACCAGGCGGGTGTGATTCCTGTCATCTTCGCGTCGTCGCTGCTCTACATCCCGGCCTTGATCGCGCAGTTCTCGAACTCCACCGCAGGGTGGAAGACCTGGATCGAAGCCCACTTCGTCAAGGGTGACCACCCCTACTACATCGCTGCGTACTTCCTCCTGATCGTGTTCTTCGCCTTCTTCTACGTGGCGATTTCGTTCAACCCCGAGGAAGTCGCCGACAACATGAAGAAGTATGGTGGCTTCATCCCGGGTATCCGGGCTGGTCGACCTACTGCCGAGTATCTGAGCTACGTGCTCAACCGGATCACTTGGCCGGGCTCGCTGTACTTGGGTCTGATCGCTCTTGTGCCGACGATGGCGTTGGCAGGCTTCGGTGGCGCCAATGCCAACTTCCCCTTCGGCGGGACGAGCATCCTGATCATCGTGGGTGTGGGGCTGGAGACCGTGAAGCAGATCGAGAGCCAGCTCCAGCAGCGCAATTACGAAGGGTTCCTCCGCTGATGCGAATCGTCCTCGTCGGACCGCCCGGGGCCGGCAAGGGTACGCAGGCCGCGTTCCTTGCCAGGAACCTGGACATCCCGCACATCTCCACGGGTGACCTGTTCCGTGCCAACATCTCGCAGGGCACCGAGCTGGGCCTCAAGGCCAAGGCGTTCATGGACGCCGGCGACCTCGTGCCCGACGAGGTGACCATCGGGATGGCCAAGGACCGCATGGAGCAGGCGGACGCCGCCAACGGCTTCCTGCTGGACGGCTTCCCCCGGAACGTGGCGCAGGCCGAGGCCCTGGACGTGGTCCTGAAGGCCGAGGACATGCAGCTGGACGCGGTCCTGGACCTGGAGGTCCCCGAGGACGAGGTCGTGAAGCGGATCGCGGGTCGCCGCATCTGCCGCAACGACAGCGCGCACGTCTTCCACGTGACCTACACCCCGCCGAAGACCGCGGGCGTCTGTGACGTCTGCGGCGGCGAGCTCTACCAGCGCGACGACGACTCCGAGGAGACGGTCCGCCGGCGCCTGGAGGTCTACCACACGCAGACCGAGCCGATCATCGACTACTACCGGGCGCAGAACCTGGTCGTGACGATCTCGGCGCTCGGCAAGGTGGACGAGGTCACCGCCAAGGCGATGGCCGCGCTCAAGAAGTAACCCCGGTTCGTTCGATACGGCCGCGGTGCCCCTCACGGGCGCCGCGGCCGTATCGTTGTTCCGTTCCCCGTACTCGATGGAAAGGCCGCGGCCACGATGGTGCAGATCAAGACCCCCGAGCAGATCGCGAAGATGCGCGAGGCGGGGCTGGTCGTCGCCGCCATCCACGCGGCGACGCGTGAGGCGGCCGTGCCCGGCGCCACGACGCGGGACCTCGACGAGGTGGCGCGGAAGGTCATCGCCGACCACGGGGCGAAGTCGAACTTCCTCGGGTACGGCGGTTTCCCCGCGACGATCTGCACCTCGGCGAACGAGGTCGTCGTCCACGGCATCCCCGACGACAAGACCGTCCTCAAGGACGGCGACATCATCTCCATCGACGCGGGCGCGATCGTGGACGGCTGGCACGGTGACGCCGCCTACACGGCCTTCGTGGGCACCGGACACGCACCGGAGCTGGTGGAGCTCTCCCGGGTGACGGAGGAGTCGATGTGGGCCGGCATCGCGGCCATGAAGCTCGGCAACCGCTTGGTGGACGTCTCGAAGGCGATCGAGTCCTACATCAAGCGCCAGCCGCGGCCGGCGGTCGGAGACCACAGCCTCGGCCGGTACGGGATCATCGAGGACTACGGCGGCCACGGCATCGGCACCGAGATGCACATGGACCCGCACCTGCTGAACTACGTCTCCCGCAAGCGGGGCAAGGGCCCGAAGCTCGTCCCCGGCTTCTGCCTGGCCATCGAGCCGATGGTGTCGCTGGGCACTCCCCGCACGGAGGTCCTGGAGGACGACTGGACGGTCGTCACCACCGACGGCACCTGGTCCTCCCACTGGGAGCACTCGGTGGCCCTCACCGAGGAGGGGCCCCTGGTCCTGACCGCGGTGGACGGCGGCAAGGCGAAGCTGGCGGAGCTGGGCGTCACGGCGGCGCCGGACCCGCTGGCGTAGCCACCGGCGTGCAGCGCCGGCCCCTGGACACGCAGCCGATTCGGAGTTCGCGTAATGATCTTCTACGGTGGGCAGATTCCCCGATTCGTCTTTTCCCAGGGGCTGACGTAGACTGACGCGTCGGCTCTCGTGTACCCGTGTGTCCGCACGCGGCGGCCGGAGTCGATCAAGGTAGCCGATTCGAAGGGCGAAGCGTGGCCAAGAAGCAAGGTGCCATCGAAATCGAGGGCACCGTGATCGAGTCCCTCCCGAACGCCATGTTCAAGGTGGAGCTCCAGAACGGTCACAAGGTCCTCGCGCACATCTCCGGCAAGATGCGGATGCACTACATCCGAATCCTCCCGGACGACCGGGTCGTCGTGGAGCTCTCTCCGTACGACCTGACGCGTGGCCGGATCGTCTACCGGTACAAGTAGATCTTGCCCACACCCGCCATTTCGCGCGGGTGGTGGCACTGACCCGGAGAACCTCACATCCCATGAAGGTCAAGCCGAGCGTCAAGAAGATCTGCGACAAGTGCAAGGTGATCCGCCGTCACGGCCGGGTCATGGTCATCTGCGACAACCTGCGCCACAAGCAGCGCCAGGGCTGACGCACGCCGACCGACCTGCAACTTCGCAGTTCTTCGCGCGACGCATAGCAACACGTACACATGCAGAGCCCGTCGGGTCGTGATCCACGGCTGACGGCACCTCCGGCGGGGGCCGGGGACCCGACCTGTACCTCATACGGCAGCCGGGACCGGTTCTGCAGCAGACCCCCGAGAACACAGGAGCCATTGAATGGCACGCGTTTCCGGTGTTGACATCCCTCGCGAAAAGCGTGTGGTGGTCGCACTCACCTACGTCTTCGGCATCGGGCGCACCCGGTCCGAGGAGATCCTCGCCGCGACCGGCGTGAACCCGTCCACCCGCGTCCGCGACCTTGCCGAGGAAGACCTTGTCAAGATCCGCGAGTACGTGGACGCCAACCTCCGGACCGAGGGTGACCTCCGCCGTGAGATCGCCGCCGACATCCGCCGCAAGGTCGAGATCGGCTGCTACCAGGGTCTGCGCCACCGTCGTGGCCTGCCCGTCCGCGGCCAGCGCACCAGCACGAACGCTCGTACCCGCAAGGGCCCGCGTCGCGCCATCGCCGGCAAGAAGAAGCCGGGCAAGAAGTAGTCCTCAGCGGACGCTTGACCAAGCGGTCTTCGCTGTAGGACCGACCACCTCCCGTAGGAGTTAAGAGATGCCCCCCAAGGGTCGTCAGGGCGCTGCCAAGAAGGTGCGCCGCAAGGAAAAGAAGAACGTCGCTCACGGCCACGCGCACATCAAGAGCACGTTCAACAACACGATCGTCTCGATCACGGACCCCTCGGGCAACGTGATCTCCTGGGCCTCCGCCGGCCACGTCGGCTTCAAGGGCTCGCGCAAGTCCACCCCGTTCGCCGCGCAGATGGCCGCCGAGTCGGCCGCTCGCCGCGCGCAGGAGCACGGCATGCGCAAGGTCGACGTCTTCGTCAAGGGTCCCGGCTCCGGCCGTGAGACCGCGATCCGCTCCCTCCAGGCCACCGGCCTCGAGGTCGGCTCGATCCAGGACGTCACCCCCACGCCGCACAACGGCTGCCGTCCCCCCAAGCGCCGCCGCGTCTGACGCACCGGCTGCTTGACCAGGGATTTCGGGCGGTGCGCCCCCTTTTCGGGGCGTACCGCCCGTACCCTTGCAGTACGCAGTACTCCGTCGGGCGTCAAATAGTGGGCGTCCACGACTGAAGGACACACAGACATGCTTATCGCTCAGCGTCCGTCGCTGACCGAAGAGGTCGTCGACGAGTTCCGCTCCCGGTTCGTCATCGAGCCGCTGGAGCCGGGCTTCGGCTACACCCTCGGCAACTCGCTCCGCCGTACCCTCCTCTCCTCGATCCCGGGTGCCGCCGTCACCAGCATCCGCATCGACGGCGTCCTGCACGAGTTCACCACCGTGCCGGGCGTCAAGGAGGACGTCACCGACCTCATCCTCAACATCAAGCAGCTGGTCGTCTCCTCGGAGCACGACGAGCCGGTCGTGATGTACCTGCGCAAGCAGGGCCCGGGTCTGGTCACCGCCGCCGACATCGCGCCCCCGGCCGGTGTCGAGGTGCACAACCCGGACCTCGTCCTGGCGAGCCTCAACGCCAAGGGCAAGCTGGAGATGGAGCTGACCGTCGAGCGCGGTCGCGGCTACGTCTCCGCCGTCCAGAACAAGCAGGTGGGCCAGGAGATCGGCCGCATTCCGGTCGACTCCATCTACTCGCCGGTCCTCAAGGTCACCTACAAGGTCGAGGCGACCCGAGTCGAGCAGCGCACCGACTTCGACAAGCTGATCGTCGACGTCGAGACCAAGCAGGCCATGCGCCCGCGCGACGCCATGGCGTCCGCCGGCAAGACCCTGGTCGAGCTGTTCGGTCTGGCGCGCGAGCTCAACGTCGACGCCGAGGGCATCGACATGGGCCCGTCCCCGACGGACGCCGCCCTCGCCGCCGACCTGGCGCTGCCGATCGAGGAGCTGGAGCTCACGGTCCGCTCCTACAACTGCCTCAAGCGCGAGGGCATCCACTCCGTGGGTGAGCTCGTCGCCCGTTCCGAGGCCGACCTGCTCGACATCCGCAACTTCGGTGCGAAGTCGATCGACGAGGTCAAGGCGAAGCTGGCCGGTATGGGCCTCGCGCTGAAGGACTCGCCGCCCGGATTCGACCCGACCGCCGCCGCGGACGCCTTCGGCGCCGACGACGACGCGGACGCGGGCTTCGTCGAGACCGAGCAGTACTGAGCTCGGACCCGACGGTCCCCTCTCGCTGCGGACCGGCTCCGGCCGGTCGCGCAGTTCCCCGCGCCCCCTTCGGGGCGCGGGTCTCCGACAGGTAACCGCCTGCTCGGATACTGACCCCGGTACCTGGTACGGCCGGGGCAGAACACAAGGAGAAACACCATGCCGCGTCCCACCAAGGGCGCCCGCCTCGGCGGCTCCGCCGCGCACGAGAAGCTGCTCCTCGCCAACCTGGCGAAGTCGCTCTTCGAGCACGGCCGCATCACGACGACCGAGGCCAAGGCCCGCCGCCTGCGTCCGGTCGCCGAGCGCCTGATCACCAAGGCGAAGAAGGGCGACATCCACAACCGTCGCCTGGTGCTGCAGACGATCACCGACAAGGGCATCGTCCACACCCTCTTCACCGAGATCGCCCCGCGCTACTCGGAGCGTCCCGGCGGTTACACCCGCATCACCAAGATCGGCAACCGTCGTGGCGACAACGCCCCGATGGCCGTGATCGAGCTGGTCGAGGGCGAGATCGCCAAGAAGGCGACCGTTGCCGAGGCCGAGGCCGCCACCAAGCGCGCCGTCAAGGAGGCCGACGAGGCCGCCGCGGTCGAGGCGACCGAGGAGGAGTCGAAGGACGCGTAAGCGTTCTTCCGACGTTTCTCGTGTGCGGGCCCGTACCCCCTGGGGTGCGGGCCCGTTCCCGTGTCTTTGAGAGGATCTCCGCGTGAGCGATGAGGTGCAGGACGGTTTCGTACGGGTCAGGCTCGACCTTTCCTACGACGGCAGGGACTTCTCCGGCTGGGCCAAGCAGGCCCAGGGGCAGCGGACCGTGCAGGGGGAGATCGAGGACGCCCTGCGGACCGTGACCCGGTCCAAGGAGACCCACGAGCTGACCGTCGCGGGTCGGACCGATGCCGGGGTCCACGCACGCGGCCAGGTCGCCCACGTCGACCTGCCCGTGGGCCTGTGGGAGGAGCACCGGGAGAAGCTGCTCCGACGGCTCGCGGGGCGGCTCCCGCACGACGTCCGGGTGTGGCGGGTGGCGGAGGCGCCGGCCGGCTTCAACGCGCGCTTCTCCGCGATCTGGCGCCGCTACGCCTATCGCGTCACCGACGACCCCGGCGGGGTCGACCCGCTGCTCCGGGGCCATGTGCTGTGGCACGACTGGCCCCTCGACCCGGACGCCATGAACGAGGCGGCGACCGCGCTCATCGGCGAGCACGACTTCGCCGCGTACTGCAAGAAGCGCGAGGGCGCCACCACCATCCGCACGCTCCAGGTGCTGCGCTGGGAGCGGCGGGACGACGGGGTGCTGGAGGCGACCGTGAAGGCCGACGCCTTCTGCCACAACATGGTCCGCTCGCTCGTCGGCGCCCTGCTCTTCGTGGGCGACGGCCACCGGCCGGTGGACTGGCCCGGGAAGGTGCTCGCCGCCGGTGTCCGGGACTCGGCCGTGCACGTCGTCCGGCCGCACGGCCTCACCCTGGAAGAGGTGGGCTACCCGGCGGACGAGCTGCTCGCCGCCCGGAGCCGGGAGGCCCGGAACAAGAGGTCACTCCCCGGGAGCGCCGGCTGCTGCTGAAGCCTGGGCGCGGCCCCGGGCGTAGATCTGGTTGAAGGCGAAGGTGCCGAGGTCGTCGCTGGCCCGGAAGACCGCCGTGTCGGCCTTGGTCACCTTCGTGCCGTCGGTGAAGCCGGCCTGGGTGAAGTACGCGTACCGGCCGATCGCGTTCGCGCGGCGCAGGCAGACCGTGGAGTGGCAGAAGTCACCCACGCCGGCGCCGGTCAGCGGTGCGATGCCGCCGACGGCCTGGTCCTTCGCCCTCCCGGCCGCGGCTTCGGAGGGGAAGACGGCGACGCCCACGGTGATCGCCACGCCGTCCTTCACATAGGTGGCGCGGAGCACCCGCTGGCAGCCGTTCTGCTGGAGGACCCCGCCCAGGCCGCCCTGGGTGACGGCCGTGCAGCTGCTCGTCGAGGAGGTCGCGCCCTTCTGGTAGGGGCGGTCGTCCATGGTCAGCTTCTTGCCGGGGAAGAGGCCCTCGGCGGTGAGCGGGGCCTTGTCCTTCTTCGGGTCCGAGATGTAGTCCTTCGGGTCCGGCGGGGGCGGTGGTGCCACCGAGGAGAAGGTCGGCTCGGGGCTGGGGAGGTCGGTGGGGGAGACCGCTCCGGTGGGGAGCGGGCCGTTCTTGGCCTCGTCGTTCTTCTTGTTGGTGGCCACGACGGCGGTCGCGACGATCGCGCCGACGGCCACGGCGGCCAGGGCCCCGCCGGAGACCAGCAGGAGGCGCTTGCGGCGGTTCCGGGAGGCGGAGGCGTCGGCCAGGGCGCCCCAGTCCGGGGTGGCACCACTGTCCTGTGCCCCCGGGAACGGGTTCGGCCGCTGCTGCTCGAAGCCGGACGGCTGCGGCTGCTGCCCCGGTTGCTGTCCGTGTCCCGGCGGCGGTCCGTAGCCGGGCTGTTGGCCGTACCCCTGCTGCCCCGCCCCCTGCCCGTACCCCTGCTGCTGCGGCTCCTGCGGCCACTGCGGTCCCCCAAAGCTCATGCCGCGCATCCTAAACCGGTTGGGCGGAGCCGATGCGGGCGGTGACAATGCATTCCATGGGACACGTCGAGGCCGCACATCTTGAGTACTACCTCCCCGACGGGAGGGTCCTGCTCGGGGACGCCTCCTTCCGGGTCGGGGAGGGGGCGGTCGTCGCCCTCGTCGGGGCCAACGGCGCCGGCAAGACCACGTTGCTCCGGATGATCGCCGGAGAGCTCCAGCCGCACGGCGGCACGGTCACGGTCAGCGGCGGTCTCGGGGTGATGCCCCAGTTCGTCGGTTCCGTGCGGGACGGCTCCACCGTCCGAGACCTGCTGGTCTCGGTGGCCCAGCCCCGGATCAGGGAGGCCGCGAAGGCGGTCGACGAGGCCGAGCACCTGATCATGACGGTGGACGACGAGGCCGCGCAGATGGCGTACGCGCAGGCCCTCAGCGACTGGGCCGAGGTGCAGGGGTACGAGGCGGAGACCCTCTGGGACATCTGCACGACGGCGGCCTTCGGCGTCCCGTACGAGAAGGCGCAGTTCCGGGAGGCCCGGACGCTCTCCGGCGGTGAGCAGAAGCGACTGGTCCTGGAGTCGCTGTTGCGCGGCCCCGACGAGGTGCTGCTCCTGGACGAGCCCGACAACTACCTGGACGTGCCCGGCAAGCGGTGGCTGGAGGAACGGCTGCGGGAGACCCGCAAGACCGTGCTCTTCATCTCCCACGACCGGGAGCTGCTCTCCCGGGCCGCGCAGAAGATCGTCGCGGTCGAACCCGGCCCGGCCGGCTCGGACGTGTGGGTGCACGGTGGTGGCTTCGACACCTTCCACGAGGCCCGGCGGGAGCGGTTCGCCCGCTTCGAGGAGCTGAAGCGGCGCTGGGAGGAGAAGCACGCCCAGCTGAAGAAGCTGGTGGTCAACCTGCGACAGGCGGCTGCGGTCAGCCACGAGATGTCGTCCCGGTACGCGGCGGCACAGACCCGGCTGCGGAAGTTCGAGGAGGCGGGGCCGCCGCCGGAGCCGCCGCGGGAGCAGGACATCCGGATGCGCTTGCGCGGCGGACGGACCGGGGTGCGGGCCTTGACCTGCGAGAACCTTGAGCTGACCGGATTGATGAAGCCGTTCTCGCTGGAGATCTTCTACGGCGAACGGATCGGTGTCCTCGGCTCCAACGGCTCCGGCAAGTCGCACTTCCTCCGGCTCCTGGCCGGTGACGGTTCGGTGGCGCACACGGGCACCTGGAAGCTGGGGGCCCGGGTCGTGCCGGGGCACTTCGCCCAGACCCATGCGCACCCGGAGCTGGTCGGGCGCCCGCTCGTGGACATCTTGTGGACGGAGCACGCCAAGGACCGGGGCGCGGCGATGTCGATGCTGCGGCGGTACGAGCTGGAGCGGCAGGGCGACCAGTCCTTCGACAAGCTGTCCGGCGGCCAGCAGGCGCGCTTCCAGATCCTGCTCCTGGAGCTCGCGGGGACGACCGCGCTGCTGCTCGACGAGCCCACGGACAACCTGGACCTGGAGTCGGCGGAGGCCCTCCAGGACGGTCTGGAGTCGTACGAGGGGACGGTGCTCGCGGTGACCCACGACCGGTGGTTCGCGAAGTCCTTCGACCGTTTCCTGGTCTTCGGGTCGGACGGAGTGGTGCGGGAGACCGACGAGCCCGTGTGGGACGAGCGCCGAGTCGAGCGGGCCCGGTAGGCATCTCCTCGGCGTTTTGACCCATCGCGGGGGTGCCGGGTAGTCTTCTGGTTTGTTATGCGTATTGGCTTGGTCGTTCTCACGCGAGGGGCCCTTACGCCGGTCCACCGGGCCGATGACCAGCGGCATGTACACGGGTTGCGTCCCCGCGCTACGGCCAAGGCTGTCGTGCATCGTCCCTGTGGCCCTGTCAGGACCTTCTCCTGAGCCCCTTGGGCTCGGGGAGACCCCATACCGAAGAAGCGAAGGCTACGACCGTGCGTACGTACAGCCCCAAGCCCGGCGATGTCACGCGCCAGTGGCACATCATCGACGCGCAGGACATCGTCCTGGGCCGTCTGGCGACGACGGCTGCGAACCTCCTGCGAGGCAAGCACAAGCCCGTCTACGCCCCCCACATGGACATGGGCGACTTCGTCATCATCATCAACGCCGACAAGGTTCACCTGTCCGGCAACAAGAAGACCCAGAAGATGGCCTACCGTCACTCTGGCTTCCCGGGTGGTCTGCGCTCCGTCCGCTACGACGAGCTGCTCGACAAGAACCCCGAGAAGGCCGTCGAGAAGGCCATCAAGGGCATGATCCCCAAGAACTCCCTGGGCCGTCAGATGCTCTCGAAGCTGAAGGTCTACGCGGGCGAGAACCACCCGCACGCTGCCCAGCAGCCGGTCCCGTTCGAGATCACCCAGGTCGCGCAGTAAGTCCGGCCACCCCCTAAGACGAAAAGAATCTGAGGAGCATCGTGGCCGAGACCACCCCCGAGACCCCCGTCGACGAGTTCGAGGGCGTTGAGGAGTACACCACCGAGACCGAGCTCGTCGAGGGTGACTACACCTCCGAGTCGCTCGCGTCCCGCTTCGGCGACCCGCAGCCGGCCGCCGGCCTGGGCCGTCGCAAGAACGCCATTGCCCGCGTCCGGATCGTTCCGGGCACCGGCAAGTGGAAGATCAACGGTCGCACCCTTGAGGACTACTTCCCCAACAAGGTGCACCAGCAGGAAGTCAACGAGCCCTTCAAGGTGCTCGAGCTCGACAACCGCTACGACGTCATCGCCCGCATCGCGGGTGGCGGCGTCTCCGGTCAGGCCGGTGCCCTGCGCCTCGGCGTGGCCCGTGCGCTGAACGAGGCGGACGTCGAGAACAACCGCCCGGCGCTGAAGAAGGCCGGCTTCCTCTCCCGTGACGACCGTGCGGTCGAGCGGAAGAAGGCCGGTCTCAAGAAGGCCCGCAAGGCTCCGCAGTACAGCAAGCGTTAATCGCCTGCTCGGTCTGCTTCCGTACGCCCCGACGGCACTGTCCGTGCCGTCGGGGCGTACGTTTTTTCATAACCCCCCTTTTTTCTTTCATCAGCTTGGGCACATATTTTCGGAGGACAGCTGTGGGACGACTCTTCGGCACGGACGGCGTGCGCGGCGTGGCCAACGCGGACCTGACGGCGGAGCTGGCGCTCGGCCTGTCGGTCGCTGCCGCGCACGTGCTCGCCGAGGCGGGCACCTTCGAGGGCCATCGGCCCACTGCCGTCGTCGGGCGTGACCCGCGCGCCTCCGGAGAGTTCCTTGAGGCGGCCGTCGTCGCGGGCCTCGCCAGCGCCGGCGTCGACGTGCTCCGGGTCGGGGTCCTTCCGACCCCCGCCGTGGCCCACCTGACCGGGGTCCTCGGTGCCGACCTCGGTGTGATGCTCTCCGCGAGCCACAACGCCATGCCCGACAACGGCATCAAGTTCTTCGCGCGCGGCGGTCACAAGCTCGCCGACGACCTGGAGGACAAGATCGAGGCCGTGTACGAGGAGCACCGCACCGGCGCCCCGTGGCAGCGTCCGACCGGTGCCGGCGTCGGCCGCGTCCGCGACTACGACGAGGGCTTCGAGACCTACGTCTCCCACCTGCTCTCGGTCCTCCCCAACCGTCTCGACGGCCTCACGATCGTCCTCGACGAGGCGCACGGCGCCGCCGCCCGCGTCTCGCCCGAGGCCTTCTCCCGCGCCGGCGCCCGGGTCATCACCATCGGCGCCGAGCCGGACGGCCTCAACATCAACGACGGCTGCGGCTCCACCCACCTCGACCTGCTCCGGGCCGCCGTCGTCGAGCACGGCGCCGACCTCGGCATCGCCCACGACGGCGACGCCGACCGCTGCCTCGCCGTGGACGCCTCGGGCGAGGAGGTCGACGGCGACCAGATCCTCGCCGTGCTCTCCCTCGCCATGCGCGAGGCCGGCACGCTGCGCGGGAACACCGTCGTCGCGACGGTCATGTCCAACCTGGGCTTCAAGCTGGCCATGGAGCGCGAGGGCCTGAACCTCGTCCAGACCTCGGTCGGCGACCGCTACGTGCTGGAGTCCATGAAGGAGAGCGGCTACGCGCTCGGCGGCGAGCAGTCGGGGCACGTCATCGTGCTCGACCACGCCACCACCGGCGACGGCACCCTCACCGGCCTGATGCTGGCCGCCCGCGTCGCCGCCACCGGCAAGTCGCTCGCCGACCTCGCCGGCGTCATGCAGCGGCTCCCGCAGATCCTCGTCAACGTCAAGGACGTCGACAAGTCGCGGGTGCACACCTCCGGCGAGCTCGCCGCCGCCGTCGCCGAGGCCGAGCGCGAACTGGGCTCCACCGGCCGCGTCCTGCTGCGCCCCTCCGGCACCGAGCCGCTGGTCCGGGTGATGGTCGAGGCCGCGGACATCGAGCAGGCCCGTGCGGTTGCCCAGCGCCTCGCGGATGTCGTGAAGTCCGCTCTGGGCTAGCCTGCCTGAGGCACCGTCATGCACGAGAGGGCCTGCCGCACCCGATGGGGGCGGCAGGCCCTCGCTCGTCGCTCCGCCGCCTCAGGGCCGGGGGCCGCGGCGCCAGTGCCCGCGCTGGGTGCGCCACAGCATCTTCTGCCCGTACAGGGTCAGCGTCCCGGCCAGCGCGATGCCGCAGAGGTTGAGCAGCAGCTGCATCGACGAGCCGACCATCTGTCGGACGTCTCCGTAGCTGAGGGCCACCGCCGCGTTCGCCGCCGCCGGGATGGTGGTGACCGAGATCGCCACTCCCACCAGCGCCCCGGACTTGGCCGAGGTCAAGGAGAGGGTGCCGGCCGTGCCCGCGAGCAGCGCCACGACGAAGGAGAACGGGTCCGGCTGCCAGATGAAGCTGGTGTTCGGGCGGGGCGCGTCCAACTGCTCCTGACTGAACATGCCGAGCTCGGTCATGAGCAGGCTGAACAGGGTCGTCGCCGCGATCGCCGCGGCGAAGCCGACGAGCAGCGCGAGCCCGGACCGGGCCGCCAGCTTCGGTGCGCGCCGCACCGTCGCCGTACAGACGCCGGCGAGGGGACCGAACTCCGGGCCGACCGCCATCGCACCCACGATCAGGATCGCGTTGTCCAGGACGACGCCGCAGGCGGCGATCATCGTCGCCAGGACCATGAACGCGCTGAACGTGATGGAGAGCGACGACTCCTCGTGGGTCGCGTCCGTCAACTGCTCCCAGATCACCGCGTCGGCGGCTTCGCCGGGCGCCTCCTCCTCGGCCGCCTCCGCCCGCGCCGACAGCGACAGGGCGATGTCCTCGACGCAGATCGAGCCGTCCTGATCGATCCTCAGCCCGCGCATTCCGTGCAGCAGTTCGTCCACCGACTCGCGGGCCACGTCGCACAGCACCAGATCGCCCGCGGGGTCCCGCGCCGCCCCCGGCAGCACCACCAGATGAGCGGTCCCCACCGTCGACTCGATCAGGTCGACCACCCCGGAGGTGCGGTCGGGCGGGACGATGATCCGGAGGTGCAGCATGGGGAGAGCGTACGGAGCTCAGAGCTTCCGGAGGCTGAGGCGCTGCACCTTGTGGTCGGCGCCCTTGCGGACGACGAGGGTCGCCCGGCCGCGGGTCGGGGCCACGTTCTCCAGCAGGTTCACCTTGTTGATGGTCCGCCACACCGTCCGGGCGTAGTCGAGTGCCTCCTCCTCGGAGACCTGGGTGTAGCGCCGGAAGTACGAGGACGGGTCCTGGAACGCGGTGTCGCGCAGCTTCCGGAAACGGTTCAGGTACCAGCGCTCGATGTCCTCGGGCCGGGCGTCCACGTACACCGAGAAGTCGAAGTAGTCGGCGAGGCCGACGCGGGTGCGGCCGTCCTTGCCGGGGAGGGCGGGCTGGAGGACGTTGAGGCCCTCCACGATGAGGATGTCCGGGCGGCGGACGACGAGCCGCTCGCCGGGTACCCGGTCGTAGATCAGGTGCGAGTAGACCGGCGCCGTGACCTCGTCCTTGCCCGCCTTGATGTCCGCGACGAAGCGGGTCAGGGCCCGGCGGTCGTACGACTCGGGGAAGCCCTTGCGGGACATCAGTCCGCGCGCCTTCAGCTCCTCCATCGGATAGAGGAAGGCGTCCGTGGTCACCAGTTCCACCCGGGGATGCTCCGGCCAGCGGGCGAGGAGCGCCTGCAGGAGCCGGGAGACCGTCGACTTGCCGACGGCCACCGAACCGGCGACCCCTATGACGAAGGGGGTGCCGCGCTGCTCCGCGCTCTCGCCGAGGAAGGTGTTCAGGGCGCCCCGCAGACCGCTGGTGGCCTGCACGTACAGGTTGAGCAGCCGGGACAGCGGGAGGTAGATGTCCCGCACCTCGTCGAGGTCGATGACGTCCCCGAGGCCTCGGAGCCGCTCGACCTCGTCGGCGCTCAGCGGCAGCGGCGTCTTGTCGCGCAGGGCGCTCCACTCGGCGCGGGTGAGGTCGACGTAGGGGGTCGCCTCGGACGGCCGGCGGTGGCCGTTTCCGGTTCCGTTCCCGGCGCCGTTGCCGGTTGCGTTCCCGGCTGCGGTGCCGGTGCCGTTCCCGTGGGCGCCCTGCGGCGGCGAAGTGATCACCCCGCCATTGTCCCGGGTGGCCGGGGAGCGTGGGGGGTGGGGTCGGTCACGCGTTGGGGAGGTTGACGCGGACGCGCACCGACGCGGCACCGTCTCCGGTCCGGGTCCGATCGGTGGGAGGGGTTCCGGCGTAGCCTGCCGTCATGTGCGGAATCGTGGGATACGTCGGCGGTCAGTCGGCGCTTGATGTGGTGGTCGCGGGCCTCAAGCGGCTCGAATACCGGGGCTACGACTCGGCCGGTGTCGCGGTGCTCTCCGACGGGGGGCTCGCCGCGGCGAAGAAGGCGGGCAAGCTCGTCAACCTGGAGAAGGAACTCGTCGACCGGCCGCTGGCCAGCGGTTCCGTCGGCATCGGACACACCCGCTGGGCCACCCACGGCGGGCCGACCGACGCCAATGCGCACCCCCACCTGGACAACGCCGGGCGCGTCGCCGTCGTCCACAACGGGATCATCGAGAACTTCGCCGCCCTCCGGGAGGAGCTGGCCGAGCGCGGCCACGCGCTGCTCTCCGAGACCGACACCGAGGTCGTGGCCCACCTCCTCGCCGAGGAGTTCTCCTCCGCCGGGGACCTCGCGGAGGCCATGCGGCTGGTCTGCCGACGGCTCGACGGGGCCTTCACCCTCGTGGCCGTCCACGCCGACCAGCCGGACGTGGTCGTCGGGGCCCGCCGCAACTCGCCGCTCGTCGTCGGCGTCGGGGAGGGCGAGAACTTCCTCGCCTCCGACGTGTCCGCCTTCATCGCCCACACCCGCTCGGCGATCGAGCTGGGCCAGGACCAGGTCGTCGAGCTGAGCAGGGACGCCGTCACCGTCACCGACTTCGACGGGGTGCCCGCCGAGGTGCGGGCCTACCGCGTCGACTGGGACGCCTCCGCGGCCGAGAAGGGCGGCTACGCCTCCTTCATGCTCAAGGAGATCGCCGAACAGCCGAAGGCCGTCGCCGACACCCTCCTCGGGCGGATCGACGCCTCCGGACGGCTCACCCTCGACGAGGTCCGCATCCCCGACGCCGTGCTCCGCGAGGCCGACAAGGTCGTCGTCATCGCCTGCGGCACCGCCTTCCACGCCGGGCTCATCGCCAAGTACGCCATCGAACACTGGACCCGGATCCCCTGCGAGGTCGAGCTCGCCAGCGAGTTCCGCTACCGCGACCCGATCCTCGACCAGCGCACCCTGGTCATCGCCATCTCCCAGTCCGGCGAGACCATGGACACCCTCATGGCGCTCCGGCACGCCCGGGAGCAGGGCGCCAAGGTGCTCGCCGTGTGCAACACCAACGGCTCGACGATCCCGCGGGAGTCCGACGCCGTCCTCTACACCCACGCCGGGCCCGAGGTCGCCGTCGCCTCCACCAAGGCCTTCCTCACCCAACTCGTCGCCTGTTACCTGCTCGCCCTCTACCTCGGCCAGGTGCGCGGCACCCAGTGGGGCGACGAGATCGACGCGGTCGTCCGCGAGCTCGCCCGGATGGGCGAGGAGGTCGAGCGGGTCCTGGAGACGATGGAGCCGGTGCGCGCCCTCGCGCGCTCCCTGGCGGACCACGACACGGTCCTCTTCCTGGGCCGGCACGTCGGCCACCCGGTGGCCCTGGAGGGCGCGCTCAAGCTCAAGGAGCTCGCGTACATGCACGCCGAGGGCTTCGCCGCGGGCGAGTTGAAGCACGGGCCGATCGCGCTCGTCGAGGAAGGCCTGCCGGTCGTCGTGGTCGTGCCCTCGCCGCGGGGCCGCTCCGTCCTCCACGACAAGATCGTCTCCAACATCCAGGAGATCCGGGCGCGCGGGGCCCGGACCATCGTGATCGCGGAGGAGGGCGACGAGGCCGTCGTCCCGTACGCCGACCACCTCGTCCGCATCCCCGCCACGCCTACGCTGCTCCAGCCGCTGGTCGCCACGGTGCCGCTCCAGGTCTTCGCCTGCGAGCTCGCCACCGCGCGGGGCAACGAGGTCGACCAGCCGCGCAACCTGGCCAAATCCGTGACCGTGGAGTGAGTGGGAAATGATCATTGGGGTGGGGATCGACGTGGCGGAGATCGACCGCTTCGCCGCGTCCATCGAGCGGACGCCGGGGCTGCTCCAGCGCCTCTTCGTCGAACGGGAGATCCTGCTCCCGAGCGGTGAACGGCGCGGACCGGCCTCCCTCGCGGTGCGGTTCGCCGCGAAAGAAGCACTGGCCAAGGCCCTGGGTGCGCCCGGCGGGCTGCACTGGACGGACGCCGAGGTGTACGTCGAGGGCACCGGACAGCCCCGGCTGCGGGTGCGGGGGACCGTGGCGGCCCGGGCGGCGGAGCTGGGCGTCAAGCACTGGCACGTTTCGCTCAGTCATGACGCGGGAGTGGCGTCGGCGGTGGTGATCGCAGAGGGTTGATCCCATGCGAACCGCTCATCGTGTGGAGACCGTTCGGGCCGCCGAGGCCGCGTTGATGGCCGGCCTGCCGGAGGGGGCGCTCATGCAGCGCGCCGCCGCCGGGCTCGCCGCCGCCTGCTGCTCCCTCCTCGGGCGGGGCCGGGTGTACGGGGCGAGGGTCGTCCTCCTCGTCGGCGGCGGGGACAACGGCGGCGACGCCCTGTACGCGGGGGCGCGGCTGGCCCGGCGCGGCGCCGGGGTCTCGGCGGTGCTGCTCGCGCACCGTGCGCACGAGGGCGGGCTCGCCGCGCTGCGGGCCGCCGGCGGCCGGGTCGTCGACGATCCGTACGACGTGCTGGCCGCCGCCGACCTCGTGCTGGACGGCATCACCGGCATCGGCGGACGCGGTGGACTGCGCCCCGACGCGGTCCCCGTGGCCCGGGCGGCGCGCGGCTCCGACGCGGCCGTGGTCGCCGTCGACCTGCCCAGCGGCGTCGACGCCGACACCGGCGAGGTCACGGGGGAGGCGCTGCGGGCCGACGCGACGGTGACCTTCGGGACCTACAAGCCGGGGCTGCTGGTCGATCCCGCGCGGGAGTACGCGGGCGCGGTCCGGCTCGTCGACATCGGCCTCGGCGCCGTGCTGCCGTCGGTGCCCGACCTGGAAGCGCTCCAGCACGAGGACGTGGCGCGGCTGCTGCCCGCACCGGGCGCCGAGAGCGACAAGTACCGGCGGGGCGTCGTCGGCGTGGTCGCGGGCTCCGCGCGCTATCCGGGCGCCGCCGTCCTCGCCGTCGGGGGCGCGCTGCGGGGCGGTGCCGGCGCGGTGCGGTACGTGGGGCATGCGGCCGACCTCGTGATGGCCGCGCATCCCGAGACCCTGGTGCACCCCGGGCCCCCGGACAAGGCCGGGCGGGTCCAGTCCTGGGTGGTCGGCCCGGGGCTCGGCGAGGGACCCGGGACGGCCGTCGCCGTCGCGGAGGTCCTCGCCTCGGACGTGCCCGTCCTCGTCGACGCGGACGGGCTGCGGGGCCTCGCACCGGATGCCGTCCGCTCCCGTACGGCTCCGACCCTGCTCACCCCGCACGCGGGTGAGGCGGCGGCGCTCCTCGGGCGGGAGCGGGCGGCCGTGGAGGCGGAGCGGCTCTCGGCGGTGCGGGAACTGGCGGCACGGTACGGGGCGACGGTCCTCCTGAAGGGGTCGACGACCGTGGTGGCCGACCCCGTCGGGCCCGTGCGGGTGAACCCGACGGGCACGTCCTGGCTGGCGACGGCGGGCAGCGGTGACGTCCTCTCGGGCCTGGCGGGCTCCCTGCTCGCCGCCGGGCTCCGCGCGGTGGACGCGGCGTCCTGCGCGGCGTACCTGCACGGGCTCGCGGCACGGCGGGTGGCGGGCGGGGGCGGCCCGGTGACCGCGACGGACGTGGCGGGTGCGGTGCGGGCCGCCTGGCAGGACGTGACGGCCCCGTAGCCCCGCTGCCCGGGGTCACCGGGTCGGGGCGCGGCCCCGGATCGCCCAGGCGCGGGCGGTGAGGGGGATCGTGCCGTTCCCGTCCGGGGGGACGGCCGCCCGGAGGGCGGTGCGCAGGCGCGCGCGGGCACGGGGCGGGAGCCCGGTGACATAGGTGGGGGCGGGGCCCTGGCCGCCCAGGAAGGGCGTCCACAGGTCGTCGAAGTCCGCGAAGACCGTGGGGACGTCGATCGCGGTGAGCACCACGTCGACCAGGCCCGCCCGCGTCCACAGGGCGCGCAGGGGTTCCGGGCGGCAGACGCGGAAGCGCCGGCCCTCGTCCAGGTCGCCGGCCGCCGGGTCCACCGCGACCGCCGCGTCCCAGAAGCGCCGCAGGAACTCCATGCCCCCGGCGTAGTCCCACACGAAGGCGCCCACGAGGCCGCCCGGCCGCACCGCCCGGGTCGCCTCGGCCAGGGCCGCCTCGGGATCGGGGAGGAAGTTCAGTGCGAGTCCGCTGACGACCGCGTCGCACCCCCCGTCCCGTACCGGCAGTTCCTGGGCGTCCCCCACGAGGAAGCGCGCGGGGGCGGGCGCCGCGGCCCGTGCGTCGGCCACGAAGGCGGGGGAGCGGTCGAGGCCGAGGACGAGCGCGGGGTGCCGGTGGGCGGACACCGCCGCGGTGAGGGCTCCGGTGCCGCAGCCCAGGTCCAGCCAGCGCAGGCCGTCCGGGCCGTCCAGCCACCTCACGAACCGGTCCGCGGCCGGTCGGCTCCACCGGCCCATGTACTGCTCGTACGCCGTCCCCGCCGTCCATGCGTCAGGTCCTGCCGTCATGCTTCCACCTTCTCCCGCCGCCCCCACTCGGGCGAACCCGCCGGCCGGCGCGTGCGCGGGTGCGCGTGGGCGTCCCGGGGTCGGGGTTGGGTGGGCGGGTGATCAGATCGAGATGCCGTTTCACCTTGTCGTCGATGGTCCTGGGGGCCGTCCTGCTGGGCGGGGGCGCTGCCGCCGCCGATGTGCCCGGGCCCGCCGGGGGCCTCCTCCCGTCGGGGACGGCCGCGGCGGGCCGGGCGCCGTACCCCCTGCCCCCGCCCGGCCGGGTGCTGCCCCCGCGTCCACCGGAGGGCGACGTCCCCGATCCGGAGCGGGAGGTCGGCGCGCCGGTCGGGCAACTGCCCCGCAGCGCCGTCGGATCGGCGGCGAGCTGCACCGCGAAGGCCGGGGCGTACCAGCGGCAGGTGGAGCGGCTGCTGGGTCTGAAGGTCGACGGGAGGCAGTCCGCCGCCGACTGCCGGGCCATCAGGGCCTTTCAGGTCAGGGAGAAGATCAAGCCGGCCGTCGGCCACGCCGGCCCGGTGACCTGGGCCCGCGCCGAGCTCCTCGCCGCCCGCAGGGACCCGAACGCCGCCCGCAGGTGCCCCGTCCGTTCCCACCCCGTGGCCTGCGTCGACCTCGACCGCGAGCTGATGTGGGTGCAGAAGGGGAAGAAGGTGGTCTACGGGGTGGTGAACATCCGCAGCGGAAGGGCGGGGCAGCGGACCAGGACGGGCTGGCACACCGTCTACTGGCGCCACGAGGACCACTGGTCGTCCCTCTACGACACCCCCATGCCGTACGCCCAGTTCTTCAGCGGCGGTCAGGCCTTCCACGCCGTCCGGGGGCAGCTGGCCACGATCACCGGCAGCCGTGGCTGCGTCAACCTCGGCCACCGTGACGCACGGCGGCTCTGGGGCGTCCTCCGCAAGGGTGACCGGGTCTACATCTGGGGAAAGCGGCCCGGCAGCTGACACCTGAGAGACTGGGCGCGATGACTGAGACACCTCCGCCCCGCAGGGCACGCGCCGAGATCGACCTCGGCGCGCTGCGTGCGAACATCCGCACGCTGCGCGCCCGCGTCGGCCCCCATGTCCGGATCATGGCCGTGGTCAAGGCCGACGCGTACGGGCACGGCGCCGTGCGCTGTGCCCGCGCCGCCCTGGACGCGGGCGCGGACTGGCTCGGCACCGCCACCCCGCACGAGGCGCTCGCGCTGCGTGCGGCCGGAATCGCGGACGTTCCGGTCATGTGCTGGCTCTGGACCCCCGGCGACCCCTGGGACCGCGGCATCGAGGCCGGGCTCGACATGGCGGTGAGCGGCATGTGGGCGCTGGAGGAGGTCGTCGAAGCGGCGCGTCGGACCGGGGGGACCGCACGCATCCAGCTGAAGGCCGACACCGGGCTCGGGCGCAACGGCTGCCAGCCCGCCGACTGGCCCGAACTGGTCGGGGCCGCGCTGAAGGCGGAGGTCGACGGCCACGTCAAGGTGACCGGACTCTGGTCGCACCTCGCCTGCGCCGACGAGCCGCACCACCCCTCGATCGCCGCCCAGCTCGACGTCTTCCGGGCGATGCTCGACCACGCCGAGCGGGCGGGCGTCCGGCCCGAGGTCCGGCACATCGCGAACTCGCCGGCCACCCTGACCCTGCCCGAGACCCACTTCGACCTGGTGCGGCCCGGCATCGCGATGTACGGCGTCTCGCCCAGCCCCGAGCTCGGCACCTCGGCGGAGCTCGGCCTGCGGCCCGTCATGTCGCTCAAGGCGAGCGTCGCGCTGGTCAAGCGGGTTCCCGCCGGGCACGGGGTGAGTTACGGGCACCACTACGTCACCGCGGACGAGACCACCCTGGGGCTCGTCCCGCTGGGGTACGCGGACGGCGTTCCCCGGCATGCCTCCGGGCGCGGCCCCGTCCTGGTCGGCGACCGGGTCCGCACCGTCGCCGGGCGGGTCGCCATGGACCAGTTCGTGGTCGACCTGGACGGGGACACCCCGGAACCGGGCACCGAGGCCGTGCTCTTCGGCCCCGGCGACCGGGGCGAACCGACCGCCGAGGACTGGGCGGTGGCCGCCGACACCATCGCGTACGAGATCGTCACCCGGATCGGGGCGCGCGTCCCGCGCGTCTACCTGGACGAGTAGGGGGAGTCGGCGTGGGTGAGTCGAGCAGTTGGCGGCGCGCCGGGTTCGCCGGGGCCGCGATAGGCGTCCTGGCCGCCGGTGCGGCCGCCGGGGTCGCCGTGGAGCGGCTCACCGTCGGCCGTTCGGTGCGGCAGAAGGCACGGCTCGCCCTGGACGCCGCCGGTCCGTACGGCGGTCTGCGCGGCGCCCCCGGTCGGGCCCGCGCCGAGGACGGCACGGTCCTGTACTACGAGGTGGACGAGGTCGAGCCGAACGCGCCGTCGGCCGGTCGCCGCCGCCGGTTGTTCGGGCGGAAGGAACCCGCCCCCGTCACCGTCGTCTTCAGCCACGGCTACTGTCTCAACCAGGACTCCTGGCACTTCCAGCGGGCCGCCCTGCGCGGTCTCGTCCGCACCGTCCACTGGGACCAGCGCAGCCACGGCCGGTCCGGGGAGGGCGCCTCCCAGACGGGGCCCGACGGGGTGCCCGTCTCCATCGACGGACTCGGCCGCGACCTCAAGGCCGTCCTCGACGCGGCGGCGCCCGAGGGGCCGCTGGTCCTCGTCGGCCACTCGATGGGGGGCATGACGGTGATGGCGCTCGCTGCCCAGTACCCCGAACTGATCCGCGACCGGGTCGTCGGCGTCGCCCTCGTCGGCACGTCGGCGGGGCAGCTGGGCGAGGTGTCGTACGGGCTGCCGCTCGCCGGCGTCAACGCCGTCCGGCGGGTCCTGCCGGGCGTCCTGCGGGCGCTCGGCTCCCAGGCGGAGCTGGTCGAGCGCGGTCGACGGGCGACCGCCGACCTCTTCGCCGGGCTGATCAAGAAGTACTCGTTCGCGTCGAAGGACGTCGACCCGGCGGTCGCCCGCTTCGCCGAGCGGATGATCGAGTCGACCCCGATCGACGTGGTCGCCGCCTTCTACCCGGCCTTCGCCGAGCACGACAAGGCCGCCGCCCTCGCCGCCTTCGAGGAACTGCCGGTGCTCGCGCTCGCCGGGGACAACGACCTGGTCACCCCCAGCTCGCACACCGAGGCCATCGCCGGCCTCCTCCCGGACGCGGAGCTGGTCATCGTCCCGGACGCCGGCCACCTGGTGATGCTGGAGCACCCGGAGGCGGTCACCGACCGGCTGGCCGACCTGCTGGTGCGGGCCGGTGCCGTGCCGGCCGGGGGGACCCTGCACAGGGACTAAGTTTGCGGGTATGGAAGCAGCCCACCCGCCCGTCTCCGGCGCCACCCTCTCCGTCGACTCCCCGCAGCAGATGCAGGAGCTCGGCCGCCGGCTCGCGAAGATCCTCCGCCCCGGCGACCTCGTCATGCTCACCGGTGAGCTCGGTGCCGGGAAGACCACCCTGACCCGCGGCCTCGGCGAGGGGCTCGGCGTGCGGGGCGCCGTCACCTCCCCGACCTTCGTCATCGCCCGCGTCCACCCGTCCCTGGTCGGCGGTCCGGCCCTGGTGCACGTCGACGCGTACCGCCTCGGCGGCGGACTCGACGAGATGGAGGACCTCGACCTGGACGTCTCGCTGCCCGAGTCCGTGGTCGTCGTCGAATGGGGCGACGGAAAGGTCGAGGAGCTGACGGACGACCGGCTGCACCTCCTGATCCACCGGGTGACCGGCGACACCGACGACGACCGGCGCACGGTCGTGCTGCGCGGGATCGGAACCCGCTGGGCGGACGAGGACCTGGCCGCGCTCTAGGACGGCGGTCCGTAGGTTCCGACAACGTGTCGGGAAGGTGTTGCGTGGGTCCCGCGAGCCGTGGTCACATGGAGGCACGAGCTGGTTAGGTGTACCTAACCTACGGGAGGCATGCATGGCGACGCCAGAACGCGCGGAACCCGGCGGGGGCCACGTCTCGATGAGCGAGCTGTTGGCTTCCTGCGCGGCTGCCCGAGCCCTCTCGACCCCGCCGCCCGAGCAGGCGGAGCGGGCGCAGGAGGACGAGGAAGCGGTGCGGGACGAAGCGGCCTGAGCCCGGGTCCGAGGACGGGGGCGACGGTCGGGCGGGCCGTGCGGGGGAGGGCGTTCGCCGTGGGCCGTCCCCCGGAAGACGTACGTCTGGAACCGGGCCGCCGGGGGCGGGGTCCCCCTTCCGGGAGGCCTCAGGCGACGACGACGACCTTCGCGCCGATCACCGCGAACAGCCACATCGCGTCGCCGTCGGCCCGCTTCATGCGAATGCCGCCGGTCTTCCGGGCCGGGTCCGGGGAGGGCGTCGAGCCGTCCACCGCCGCACTGAAGCCGACCGTCACGTCCTCGGCCGTCGTGAACCGCACCACGTGCTCGATCTGCACCCCGTCCGAACCGCGCACCGAGCCCGAGCGCGAGGTCACCCGGTACGCCCCCGGCAGCGGGTCGACCGTGCTCGGCCACACCGTGAACGTGCGGGTCGCCTTGCCCTTCCCGTCCACGATCCACACCCGGCGGTCGGCGAGCGCGTACACCACCCGCTCGCCGCTGCCCGAATCCACCGGGACGGCCAGGGGGTCCTTGACCGGTTGGGGCACGCCGCTCGGCGAGGTCGAGGGAACGGCCGCGCCCGGAGTCCGCGGCTTCACCGACAGATCGGCGGGTGCGTTCGCCGAAGCCTGGTAGGCCAGGACGCCGACCACGACGACGGCCGCCGCGGTGAGCCCGGCCACGAATCCCGAGCTGCTCCTTGCCACCGTGCCCACCTCTCGTACGTACGTGTCGAAGGGTGACGGTAGCAGCAGCCCGCCCGAGGGTCGGGGCAGCGTGCCCGGGAGCCGTAGGCTGTTCGCGTGCTGTTGCTCGCCATGGATACCGCCACTCCCGCCGTCACCGTCGCCCTCCACGACGGCGAGGCCGTCGTCGCCTCGTCGAGCCAGGTCGACGCCCGTCGCCACGGGGAGCTGCTGCTGCCCGCCGTCGACCGGGTCCTCACCGAGGCGGGGCTCACGCTCGACGCCGTCACCGGCGTCGTCGTCGGCGTCGGCCCCGGTCCCTACACCGGCCTCCGGGTCGGCCTCGTCACGGCCGCGACCTTCTCGTCGGTGCTCGGCGTACCGGTGCACGGCCTGTGCACCCTCGACGGCCTCGCGTACGCCTCCGGGATCGAGGGGCCCTTCGCCGTCGCGACGGACGCCCGCCGCAAGGAGGTCTACTGGGCGCGGTACCAGGACTCCCGCACCCGGGTGACCGACGCGTCCGTCGACCGGCCCGCAGACATCGCCGACGCGCTCGCCGGGCTTCCCGTCGTCGGTGCCGGCGCCCGGCTGTACCCCGAGGCCTTCCCGGACGCCCGCGACCCCGAGCACCAGTCGGCCGCCGCGCTCGCCGGGCTCGCCGCGGAGCGGCTCGCCGCCGGCGGCGACGGCTTCCTCGACCCGCTGCCGATGTACCTGCGCCGCCCCGACGCCCAGGTGCCGAAGAACTACAAGGTGGTCACTCCCACGTGAGCGCCTCCGTGACCGGGGCGGTGCTGCGCGAGATGCGCTGGTGGGACATCGAGCCGGTGCTCGCCCTCGAAGCCGACCTGTTCCCCGAGGACGCCTGGTCGGCGGGGATGTTCTGGTCCGAGCTCGCCCATGCCAGGGGCCCGCGGGCCACCCGCCGCTACGTCGTGGCGGAGGACCCGTCCGACGGCCGGGTCGTCGGGTACGCCGGGCTCGCCGCGGCCGGCGGGCTCGGCGACGTGCAGACGATCGCCGTCGCCCGCGACCAGTGGGGCACCGGCCTCGGTGCCCGGCTCCTCACCGAACTGCTCCAGCACGCCACCGCCTTCGAGTGCGACGAAGTGCTCCTCGAAGTGCGCGTGGACAACACCCGGGCCCAGAAGCTCTACGAGCGCTTCGGCTTCGAGCCCATCGGTTTCCGGCGCGGCTACTACCAGCCCGGAAACGTGGACGCGCTCGTGATGCGACTGACCGTTCAAGGAACTGGGACTGAGATCTGATGGCTGCTGACGAACCGCTGGTACTCGGAATCGAGACCTCCTGCGACGAGACCGGCGTCGGCATCGTCCACGGGACCACCCTCCTCGCCGACGCCGTCGCCTCCAGCGTCGACACCCACGCCCGCTTCGGCGGCGTCGTGCCCGAGATCGCCTCCCGCGCCCATCTGGAGGCCATGGTCCCGACGATCGAGCGCGCGCTGAAGACGGCCGGGATCTCCGCGAAGGACCTCGACGGCATCGCCGTCACCGCGGGCCCCGGCCTCGCGGGTGCGCTCCTCGTCGGCGTCTCGGCCGCCAAGGCGTACGCCTACGCCCTCGGCAAGCCGCTGTACGGCGTCAACCACCTCGCCTCGCACATCTGCGTCGACCAGCTGGAGCACGGCAAGCTGCCCGAGCCCACGATGGCCCTGCTCGTCTCCGGCGGGCACTCCTCGCTGCTGCTCTCCAGTGACATCACCTCCGACGTGCGGCCGATGGGCGCCACCATCGACGACGCGGCCGGTGAGGCCTTCGACAAGATCGCCCGCGTCCTCGACCTCGGCTTCCCCGGCGGACCGGTCATCGACCGGCTCGCCAGGGAGGGGGACCCGGCGGCGATCGCCTTCCCGCGCGGTCTGAGCGGTGCCAAGGACCCCGCGTACGACTTCTCCTTCTCCGGCCTCAAGACGGCCGTGGCCCGCTGGATCGAGGCCAAGCGGGCGGCCGGCGAGGAGGTCCCGGTGCGGGACGTCGCCGCGTCCTTCCAGGAGGCGGTCGTCGACGTGCTCACCCGCAAGGCCGTCCGGGCCTGCAAGGACGAAGGCGTCGACCACCTGATGATCGGTGGCGGCGTCGCCGCCAACTCGCGGCTCCGGGCCCTCGCCGAGGAGCGCTGCGAGCGGGCCGGGATCCGGCTGCGGGTGCCCCGCCCGGGCCTGTGCACGGACAACGGCGCGATGGTCGCCGCCCTCGGTTCCGAGATGGTCGCCCGCAACCGGCCGGCCTCCGACCTGGAGCTGTCGGCGGACTCCTCGCTGCCGGTGACCGACCCGCACGTCCCCGGCCACTCCCACGACCACGTGCACGAGGTCAGCAAGGAGAACCTGTACTCGTGAGGCTCACGCTCATGTGGGAGGCCCGGGCCTCCCGGGGCCGGGGTGCCGAGCTCCTGGAGTGGGCGCGGGCGCAGGTGCTCGCCCGTGAGCCGGTCCGCCGGGAGGTCTTCCGCGCACCCCAGGACCGGGTCCTCGTGCTGACCTGGTGGGACGCGGAGGCCTTCGACACCGAGCTGCCCGAACTGCCCGAACCGGACGCGGAGCTGATCACCCGTCCGGTGCACCGGTGGCGCTTCGAATCGGTCGAATAGGCGCAGGGGTTCGAGGGTCGGGCAACCTTTCGGGGTGATCGTGCATCCCACAGCGCGTGAAGAAGAAGCTCGCGCTGTGGACCGCCCTGACCGCCGTCGCCCTCGCGTTGGCCGGCTGTGCGACGGAAGGGGCCTCCGCCGCGGGCCCCCGGACCCCCGCGCCCGCCTCCCCGTCCGCCGCGGCCACCGGGAAGCCCGTGGCCACCGGGAAGCCTGCGGCGGACGGGGAGGCGGGGCGGGCCGGGAGCGGGGCCGCCGCCGTCGCCGCGTACCGGAAGTGGGGCCTGAAGCCCCTTCCGGCCCCACCCGCCCCGCCCTCCGTCAAGCCGGTGGTCCGCGAGCCCGGCGGGCCGGTGCCGGTCATCAGCGAGATCCCCACCCGCGAGAAGGTCGTCTTCATCACGATCGACGACGGGGCCGAGAAGGACCCCGCCTTCGTCCGGATGATGGAGGACCTCAAGGTCCCCGTCACGATGTTCCTCACCGACGCGGCGATCCGCGCCGACTACGCGTACTTCGAGCCGCTGGTCGCCCAGGGCCACGGCCTCGCCAACCACACCCTCACCCACCCCAACCTGCGCACCCTCTCCGCGCAGGCCCAGCGCCGGGAGATATGCGGCCAACAGACCGGGCTGAAGGAGCGGTACGGCACGGCCCCGCGCCTCTTCCGACCGCCCTACGGCAACTGGAACGAGGCCACCCGCGCAGCGGCGGGGGAGTGCGGGGTCGACGCGATCGTGCTCTGGCGCGAGTCCATGCAGATCAAGGACATGCAGTACCAGCGGGCCGACCGGAAGCTCCGCCCCGGTGACATCATCCTCGCCCACTTCCGGGGGCCTTCCGAGCTCAAGGGCCGCACGATGACCGAGATGACGGCGACGCTGCTGCGCCGCATCCAGGAACAGGGCTTCACGGTCGCCCGGCTGGAGGACTACGTATAGCCGCTCCCGGGGCGGCCCGCGGGGCAGGGGGCTACGGCTTGTCCGCCGGCCGGCCGATCAGCATCGTCGGGGCGCCCGCGACCCGGGTGAGCAGCACGGTCGCCGCCCCGGGCCCCTTCGGCTTCACCCGGCGCCGGATCTCCTCGGGCTCGACCGCCGAGCCGCGCTTCTTCACGGTGAGCGTGCCGACCTCGCGCTCCCGCAACAGGGCCTTCAGCTTCTTGAGGTTGAAGGGCAGCACATCGGTGATCTCGTAGGCGGTGGCGTACGGGGTGGGGGTGAGCGCGTCCGCCGTGACGTAGGCGATCGTCCCGTCGATCAGGCCCCCGCCCAACTCCTCGGCCACCTCGGCGACCAGGTGCGCCCGGATGACGGCGCCGTCCGGTTCGTAGAGGTAGCGGCCGACCGGCCGGACCTCCGGATCGGGGAGCCCCCGGCCGGTGAGCCCGACGCCGGACGGCAACAGGGTGGCGCGGCGGGCGCCGGGCTCCGTGCCGAACCAGAGCACGGCCTCCTTCACGTCCCCGCCGTCCGAGATCCACTCGGCCTCGGCCTCCTCGGGCACCGCCTCGTGGGGAATCCCCGGGGCGACCTTGAGGGCGGCCCGCGGGGCCCGGCGGGCCGCCCCGATCGCCCAGGACAGCGGCGGGGAGTACGCCTCGGGGTCGAAGATCCGCCCCCGGCCGCCGCGTCGCGCCGGGTCGACGAAGACCGCGTCGTACGGGCTCGTGTCGATCTCGGTCACGTCCGCGCACCGGACCTCGATCAGCCCGTCGAGTCCCAGCGCCTCGGCGTTGGCCCGGACCACCGCGGCGGTCAGCGGATCGCGGTCGACGGCGAGGACGGAGACGCCGGCGCGGGCGAGGGCGATCGCGTCGCCGCCGATGCCGGAGCACAGGTCCGCGACGCCGTCGACGCCCAGCGCCCGCATCCGGCGGGCCCGGTACGCGCCGACCGAGGCGCGGGTCGACTGCTCGACCCCGTGGGGCGTGAAGTACATCCGGTGCGCGTCCTCGGCCCCGAACTTCGCCACCGCCCGCTGTCGCAGCCGGGCCTGTCCGAGCGCCGCGCTCACCAGCTCGGCGGGATGGTCGCGGCGCAACCGGGAGGCGACCGCCAGCTCCTGGGCGGGGTCGTAGTCGCGCAGGGCGGCGAGGAGCGTCTGCCCCTCGGGGGCGAGCAGGGCGGAGAAGGAGGCGAGGTCGGTCACCCGTCCCATTGTGGGCCCTGGGCCGCTGTGGGCCGGGCGGGGGACGAACGGCGCGGTACGGCGGTGTCGCGGCTCGAAGGGGCTCGTGCGCTGACAGGATGCGGCGCCATACAGCTCGTACGACAAAAGGACCACGCGATGACATATGGTGCGCACCGCCCCCGCCGGACGCTCGGGGCGGCGCTCGCCGTCGCCGCCCTCGCCGTGGCCGCCACGGCCTGCTCCGGGGGCGCCGAACCCGAGCGCGACGCCCCCGCCCCCGCCGCCGGTCAGCAGGCCCAGGGGTCGGCGGGCGCCCTCGCCGCCTACGTCGAGAAGGTCCGCGCCCAGCGGGCCGCCCGCGCGCTCGCCGCCAAGAAGTGGGGCCTCGCGGCGACCCCGCTGGACGCCCCCGCCCCGCCCGTGACCAAGCCGAAGATCACCACCCGCAAGGGCTTCGAGACGGACGGCAAGGGCCTGCCGCCCGTCTTCACCACCGTGCCGACCCGGCAGAAGGTGGTCTTCCTGACCATCGACGACGGTGCGGAGAAGGACCCCCAGCTGCTGCGGATGATGAGCGAACTGCACATCCCCTACAGCGCCTTCCTGAGCAACTACCTGGTCAAGGACGACTACCCCTACTTCGCGAAGATGCAGAAGTCGCAGGAGGCCGGGGTCTCGCTGCACAACCACACCCTCAACCACCGCTATCTGCCCGGCCTCTCGTACAGCGAGCAGAAGCGCGAGATCTGCGGCATGCAGGACGTCATCCAGAAGCGCTTCGGCACGCGGCCCCCGCTCTTCCGGCCGCCGTACGGCAACTACAACGAGGACACCCTCCGCGCCGCGCAGTCCTGTGGCGTCAAGGCGGTCCCGCTGTGGGCCGCCGAAGCCTTCCCCGACCACATGGAATGGCGCGAGTGGGACCGGGACCTGCACCCCGGCGACATCGTCCTCACCCATTTCCGCGGCAAGGAGGACTGGAAGGGCAGCATGCCGGACATGATCCGTCGGGTGATGAACGTGATCACGGCCAAGGGCTACGCCGTCGCGAAGCTCGAGGACTACGTGTGAGGACGCGGGGACGGCGCTGGGTCGCCGCAGTCGCCGCGACCGGCGCGCTCTTCGCCCTCCCGGCCTGCGCCTCCTCGGTGGACCCGATCGAGCGGCTCGGCCGGAAGGCGGCGGAGCGGGTCACGACCCGTCCCACGCCCGCCCGGGAGGTGCGGGCGGCGGTGGACGCGAAGGAGTGCGGGGGGCTGCGGGAGCGGACCCCGATCACGCCACAGGGCGATGAATTGGCACTCCGCTTGACCGAGTGCTAATCGCGGTCATAGTCTCGGCTCTGGCACTCCCCACTGGAGAGTGCCAACACAGCGACGGGCAGGTCCGGCACCCGCGACGACGGATCCACCTGGTCGCCACCTCAGACAGTTAACCCCGTGAGATCTCCGAAGGGGGAGGTCGGATCGTGACGACCACCAGCTCCAAGGTTGCCATCAAGCCGCTCGAGGACCGCATCGTGGTCCAGCCGCTCGACGCCGAGCAGACCACCGCCTCTGGCCTGGTCATTCCGGACACGGCGAAGGAGAAGCCCCAGGAGGGCGTCGTCCTGGCCGTGGGCCCGGGCCGCTTCGAGAACGGCGAGCGTCTGCCGCTCGACGTCAAGACCGGCGACATCGTGCTGTACAGCAAGTACGGCGGCACCGAGGTGAAGTACAACGGCGAGGAGTACCTCGTCCTCTCGGCTCGCGACGTCCTCGCGATCGTCGAGAAGTAATTCTCCGAAGTACCGAAGTACCTGAAGCAGATGCTTTGAGCTGCGCCCCGAGGCCCCTTCCCAGGCGCCCCGGGGCGCGGTTCGTTCCACCCGAATCCGAGAGGGCTGAACCGCTCCCATGGCGAAGATCCTGAAGTTCGACGAGGACGCCCGTCGCGCCCTTGAGCGCGGCGTCAACAAGCTTGCCGACACGGTCAAGGTGACGATCGGCCCCAAGGGCCGCAACGTCGTCATCGACAAGAAGTTCGGCGCCCCCACCATCACCAACGACGGTGTCACGATCGCCCGCGAGGTCGAGATCGAGGACCCGTACGAGAACCTCGGCGCCCAGCTGGTGAAGGAGGTGGCGACCAAGACCAACGACATCGCGGGTGACGGCACCACCACCGCCACCGTGCTCGCCCAGGCCCTGGTCCGCGAGGGTCTGCGCAACGTCGCCGCCGGTGCTTCCCCGGCCGCCCTGAAGAAGGGCATCGACGCCGCCGTCAAGGCCGTCTCCGAGGACCTCCTCGCCACCGCGCGCCCGATCGAGGACAAGTCCGACATCGCCGCCGTCGCCGCGCTCTCCGCGCAGGACCAGCAGGTCGGCGAGCTCATCGCCGAGGCGATGGACAAGGTCGGCAAGGACGGCGTCATCACCGTCGAGGAGTCCAACACCTTCGGCCTGGAGCTCGACTTCACCGAGGGCATGGCCTTCGACAAGGGCTACCTGTCCCCCTACATGGTGACCGACCAGGAGCGCATGGAGGCCGTCCTCGACGACCCCTACATCCTGATCCACCAGGGCAAGATCTCCTCCATCCAGGACCTGCTGCCCATCCTGGAGAAGGTCATCCAGGCCGGCGCCAGCAAGCCGCTGCTGATCATCGCCGAGGACGTCGAGGGCGAGGCCCTCTCCACCCTCGTCGTCAACAAGATCCGTGGCACCTTCAACGCCGTGGCCGTCAAGGCCCCCGGCTTCGGTGACCGCCGCAAGGCGATGCTCGGCGACATGGCGACGCTCACCGGCGCCACCGTCATCGCCGAGGAGGTCGGCCTCAAGCTCGACCAGGCCGGTCTCGACGTGCTCGGCACCGCCCGCCGCGTGACCGTCACCAAGGACGACACCACCATCGTCGACGGCGGGGGCAACTCCGAGGACGTCGCGGGTCGCGTCAACCAGATCAAGGCCGAGATCGAGTCCACGGACTCCGACTGGGACCGGGAGAAGCTCCAGGAGCGCCTCGCGAAGCTCGCCGGCGGCGTGTGCGTGATCAAGGTCGGCGCCGCCACCGAGGTGGAGCTGAAGGAGAAGAAGCACCGTCTGGAGGACGCCATCTCCGCGACCCGCGCCGCGGTCGAGGAGGGCATCGTCTCCGGTGGTGGCTCCGCGCTCGTCCACGCCGTCAAGGTCCTGGAGGGCAACCTCGACAAGACCGGTGACGAGGCCACCGGTGTCGCGGTCGTCCGCCGCGCCGCGGTCGAGCCGCTGCGCTGGATCGCCGAGAACGCCGGCCTGGAGGGCTACGTCATCACCTCCAAGGTGGCGGAGCTCGACAAGGGCAACGGCTTCAACGCCGCCACCGGCGAGTACGGCGACCTGATCAAGGCCGGCGTCATCGACCCGGTGAAGGTGACGCGCTCCGCCCTGGAGAACGCCGCCTCGATCGCCTCCCTGCTCCTCACCACCGAGACCCTCGTGGTGGAGAAGAAGGAGGAGGAGCCGGCGGACGCGGGCCACGGCCACGGTCACGGCCACTCCCACTGAGGCGCCAGTAGCTGGCACCGAGGCCCGGTGCCCCCGTCGCGGGGGCACCGG